>SKJM01000426.1 GCA_007122045.1 Planctomycetales bacterium
CGGCGAGGGCGTCGAGGTCGACCTGCTGGCCGAGCCGTGTTATTTGCACGGCGTTGCGGCCGCACAGGACAGCCGTTTCGTTCCCCTGCCTGCCAGCCAGCCAGGGGAACTCGCCGCCCTTGCAGCAAGGACACTGCACCTGGTCGCGGAGCGTGCTGACGTCGACCTGGTGGATTCGAGCGTCCCACAGTTCAACCACGGTTAGACTGCGCGAGACGGCTTGCGGACTACCGCTGAGTATCTTCATGGCCTCGGCGGCTTCGATCGACGCGATGACGGCCACAATCGGGCCCAGCACGCCTGCCGTATCGCACGTGGGTGTACTGCCCGGCGGCGGGCATTCCGGCATGAGGCACCGGAGGCAGGCGGTCTCGGCGGGCAGGATCGACATCGACTGCCCTTCGGCGCCCAGGCAGCCGCCGTATACCCACGGGATGCCTTGCTTCACGGCGGCGTCGTTGAGGAGGAACCGCGTTTCGAAGTTGTCGGTGCCGTCGACCACCGCATCGGCCCCTTCGCACAGCTTGCCGATGGTCGCGAAGTTGATGTCGCCGACGATCGGCTCGACCTCCACGGTCGAGTTGGCCTGGCGGAGCACCTCGGCCGCGGCGACGGCCTTCGGCATCTGTTCGGCCGCGTGCGCTTCGGTGAACAGGAACTGCCGCTGGAGGTTATGCCCTTCGACGAAGTCGCGGTCGACAATGCGCACCCGGCCCACCCCCGCCCGCACCAGGATGCTCGCCAATACATTGCCCAGTGCCCCGCAGCCGGCTACCAGTACGCTCGATTGCATGAGCCGGCGCTGTCCTGCCTCGCCCAAGGGGGGATAGCGGACCTGGCGGATATAACGGGCAAGGGGGTCGTGTGGGAGCATTATGGGGGGCTCGAATTGTCGAATGCGTTCCTGGGTTCGGTATTCTCGTACGATTGTTCGATCTGGGAATACATTTTACGCCATGGTCGGATGGATTGCCTACCGCTTGGTTGCAACCTCCGTTGCCCGCCTTCCCAGACAGCGAGCGAGGAATCGATTGCTCCAGCCTGACCCAAGTAGCGCCACGAGCCTCCGAGGGAACGGTTCTCGCTTGCTCCCTCGAAGATTAGCATGAAAGCTGCGCAGTGCGAAAGTTACGTTCGGAGAGCGGCGATTCCGGAAATCGCTGGACTATCGCACCCGTCCCCATCGTCGGCGAGACCGGGTCGGGCAAGGAAGTGATCGGGCGGGCCATCCACGACTGAAGCGCCTCGCGGAGTGACGGGAGCCGATGGGGCCATTTTTCCTCGATCTCGACCGTGTTTTGCGAACGCACCGCAGCCTGATTGAGCGCTACGGCGGCGCTGCAGGCGTACGCCATCTCGGCTTGCTGCCGCGAATCGCCGAGCCGCCGCCCGCCCGACGCGCCCCCGACCGCTGGAACGCCGCTCATTCGGCCCGCCTCACGCCGCTCTTGCCGGATCGCCGAGATCGTCCTCGTCGTCCGGCTCCTCCTCCCAGTACGAGTCGCCCTCGTCATCAGACGCTTCTTCTTCCTCGGACTCCTCGTCGTCGAAGGCATCTTCCTCGTCGTATTCCTCTTCCTCGTCGTATCCGTCTTCCTCGTCGTCGAGCGGGGCGCCGCCGGCATCCGCCTGTTCTTCCTCGTACCAGTCGAATCCCGCGGCATCGTGCCCGTCCGACCGGCCCCAGGCGGGCGAATCGGCCGTCTCGTCCTCGGAGCTGAAGAAGTCGGCGTCGAACACGCGGTCGGCGCCCCGCCGCTCAGCAGCCCCCGCGGCCTCCGCCCAGAGGTCGTCCTCGTCGAGGTCCTCGCCGAGCGGTTCATCCTCATACTGGGCGAGCTGCGAATCGGGGGCATCGTCCGATTCGACCGCGGCAATCTCATCGTCGATCGGCGCGGCCAACTTCTGACCGTCCTCCTCGGGCGGCGCGGACGGCTGTTCCAGTACCGGCTCTACTTCGACGGGCTCGACGGCCGGGGGCGGCTTCGGCTTGCTCGCGCGGCGGCGCTTGGGCTTCTCCGTAGTGAGGTACAGGGCCGGCGGATTCGCCGCGGCGTTGGCCGGCAGTTCGGCGGCGGCAACGCCGAGTGAACGGAACAGCTCGAACACGTGCGCGTGGCAGGTGAACACGAGCAGTTGGTGGCCGGCGGCGGCGAAGTCGCGCAGCAGTTCGGCGGCGGCCCGGGCGCGCTCGGCGTCGAAGTTCACCAGCACGTCGTCGAGCACCAGCGGCAACGGGGCGCCGCGCCGTGCGTAGGAAGCGGCCAGGGCCAGACGCAGCGCCAGGAACAACTGCTCCCGCGTGCCGCGGCTGAGCGTTTCGACCGGCAGCGGGTTGCCCTCGGCGTCGTCGACCCGTAGCGAATCTTCGCCTAGCGGGGTCCAGACGCGGCAATACCGGCCTCGCGTGAGCCGGTCGAGGTAACCGGAAGCCTCTTTCAGCGTTTCGGGCTGCCGGTCGCGTTCATAGTCGACGCGGATGGCGTCAAGCACCCGGCTGGCGACGGCGAACACCTGCCAGCGGCGCAGCGCCGCCTGCATGCGGGTCTCGACGGTGGCCAGCTCGAGTTGCCGGTGGGCGAGGCGGCGGTCGGCGGCCAGGTTCTTGAGCTGCTCGTTGGTCTGCCCGCGCTGCTCGAAAAGCTCCCGGAGCCGGTTCTCGGCGGCGTCGAGCCGCAGGAGAAGTTCGTCGAGCCGCTTTTCGAGGTCGCCTTCCTCGATTTCCTTGCCGATCGCCCCGACGGGGCAGGTGCCGGCAGCGGCCGCCTCGAGTTCGCGCGCCAGCGCGTCGGCCTGTTGGCGGAGCATGACCCCTCGGGCCGCCTGAACGGCCTGTTCGCGCAACTGCTGCTCCTCCTCGACACCCGCTTCGAGAAACAGGGCCCGGCGCTGGTGCTTCAGTCGGCTGGCGGCCTCCACGTGCCTGCGGTAGCGGCGGCGGAGCTGCCGCGTTTCGCGGCCAAGCTGGCGGTAGCGCTCGACGCGGTCGCGCTGCCGGCCGAGGGCGGCGTCGAGCTGCCCGAGCAGCGCGACCGGCTGGCCTTCCGGCGAGCCGACGCCCGCTTCGGCGGCCAGGTCGCGTATTCGGCCGGCCGAGCTTTCCAACTCGCGGCGGCGCAGGGCCAGTTCCTCCCGCCGGCGCTGCAACTGCCGGAACAGCTCACCGTGCTGCTCGCACTGGGCCACCACGCGGCGGACCTGTTTCGGGCTGAGCTTCGGCGGCAGGCCGATTTCGGTCAACGCCTCGTACCAGCGGCGCCGGGCGACCGTCAGGTCGCCTTCCGCTTCGGCCAGCCCGCGGGCGGCGGCCTCGACCTGCTGCCGCGCCGTATCGCGTTTGCTGCGGATGGGCACCAGTTCCTCGAGTGCGGCCAATTCCTTTTCGGCCTCTTGCAGCCGGGCGGCGATCGGGCCGCCGCCCTGCGGGAGCTGCGCGTCCAGCGTGTCGCGCTCCTCGTCGGCCTGCTTGATCTGCGACTGGAGCATGACCACCTGTCGCTGGCAGGCTTCAAGCTGCCGCGCGTTGGACCGCTCCAGCAGCACCTTGCCGCCCCCCGCCGCGCTCGCGCCGAGGATGCCCAGCACGGTCATCGCCCAACCGAACGAGCCGGTGACCGACGCGGGCACGAACAGGCCGGCCATCACCAGCACCACGCCCAGCGCGAAGCAGCCGCCGAAGGCCATGACGACCCACACGGGCAGGAGTTGGCGCTGGAGGTAGTCGCGGCTTTGCTCCTCGAGGTCGGCCTGGTATCGGGTGAGTTCCTCGAGCCGCTCGTCGACCATGAGCCGGCGGCGGAGCTGCGCGACCCTCGCCCCGGCCTGGTCGATCACCCCGGCCAACTCGTGTTCGTTGCGGCCGGCCAGTGCCGAATGCATCTCCCGGCCCAGCACCTCGGCATTTTCTTCCGCTGTCGCAAGCTGCTCCCGGGACTGTTCGACCTGTCGGCGGGCCGCGCGCACCGCGGCGGCCGGAGTGCGCAGCCGCCGGACCGCCTGCCCTGAGATGCACAGGGGCGCGTCGGCCGCCGCTTCGCCCGAAAAGCCCAGCGCCTCGCGCTCCCGCCGGAGCGTGCCTTCCAGGCTGGCCACTTCCGAGTGCAGCTCGCCGATGTTCTGCTCCAGGGCCTCGATCCACGGTCCCTGCTCGACCATGGCTTCGATGCGGGCCGCCTGCCGCCACAGCCGGCGGTCGATTCCCAAGGATTCCACCTCGGTTTTCATCTGCCGGCGACGCGCCGCGAGTTCAGCCGCCCGTTGCTCATGCCTGGCCAACCGCGCGACGATGGCGTCGAGCCGCTCGACCGCGCCCTCGGGAAGGGCGGTGGCCGGCGCCAGCACGGAAAGCTGCTGCTCGATCTCCGCCCGCTGCTGCCACCGCTCGGACAGTGTTGCCGCCAGTTCGACCACGCGGGCGTGCTGTTCGACGGCCGCCTGCTCCTCCTCGAGGCGGGCTGCCTCGCGATCGAGCTGTTCGCGCTGGGCGGCCAGGCGAACGTAGTGGCGAGTGCCGGCGGAAAGCTGGTCGATTTCGGCCCGCAGCCGGGCCCGCTCCTCGACAAGCCGGCCGATTTCGCACGTGTCGCCTTGGCGGTCGAGGAGCCGGTTGCGGGTCGCCTCCAGTTCGCGGATGACCTCGACGAGCGACACGCGGTCGAGCCCGGCGGTGAGGCTGTAGAGCAGTTCGGCCGCCTTCGAGTCGCTCAGCGTGCCCAGTTCCTGCATCTCGCGCAGGCCGACGGCGAACACGTTGTGGAACACCGCCTCGTCGATGCCGCCCAGCACGACGCGGAGCAAGGGTTCGCCCTGCCGAGTACCGTCGGAGGCGGTCAGGGCGAGTGCGTCGCAGGGGGCGTCGTCCGGGCCCGCCTCCCGATGCCGGTCGAGCACGAACCGCCCGTGCGGGCTGGCCAACTCGACCGAACCGCCGGGCCGCCCGCCGCGCAGCGGCGGCAGGTAGCGGGCGCGGCCGGCCCCAAATCCGTACAGCGCCCCGCGGATGAACTCCAGGAGCGTCGTCTTGCCGGCCTCGTTCGGGCCGTAGAGCACGCTCAGCCCCTCGGCCAGCCGCTCGACGCGCAGGCCGGTCCATACGCCATAACCGTCGATCGTCAGCCTGTGGATTCTCACGATTCGGCCTCCTCGCCGGTAAGCAGGTCTACGCCCAGCAGGGCGGCTTCGTGCAGCACCCTCCTGCGGGCCGGTTTCTCGATCCGTGCCATGCCGGGGCCGAGCGCCTCGGCCCATTCGCCCTCGGGCCGATACGTTTCCAGGTCGAGCGCTTGGTCGGGGTTCGTCTCATAAGAGCGAATCGCGCGGAGGAAATCGGCCCGAATGGTCTCCTGCTCCAGCCATTCGGGCGGCATGGCCAAGCTGGGCTCGGCCTCGACGCCGAGGCTCCACGCGGGGGGCGAACGGCGGCCGTACTCGCCGCGCAGCCACTCCAGCAGTTCGGCGGCCAGCGGGCCCCGCCGTAGCTTGCCCAGCAACGGCCCGGTGCCGGCGACGGTCCACGACACGAGCAGGTCGATGTTCGGATTCGTTTCGACCAACGTGTGCATCCGTTCGCGGAGTTGTGTTTCCAGGGTTTCACGGGTGGTGGCCTCGTCGACCACGAGCCGCTCGCTCAGCCACCGCAGCACGTCGGTGGTGGCCAGGGTGGTGCGCAGGCGGCCCTGCTCGTCGACGTCGACCACCGTGCAGCCGTGCATGCCCGATTCCGACGGCCGGCGGCCCTGGGGCGTGCCGGGCCAATGCACCAGCGTGGGGCTGCCCAGCGGCGTGCTCCGGTCGTGCCGCCCGCCCAGCGCCCAATAATGCAGCCCGCGCTGCTTCAGGGCCGCCGGATCGGCCGTGCCGTGAATCGCGGCCAGGGTGACCAAGCCGCCGGGCGCCGGTGAAAACGCGGCCGCGTGGATCGCCTGCCGCCCGCCGCGGCCGGCGCCCAGGACGCACGCCAGCGGTTCGCCGTCGCGCTCGGCCGTGAACGCTTCCACCCGGCCTACGGGGAAGCGGCGGACGTTTTCCGGCAGGCGGATGGCCGGGGGCCAGGCCTCGGGCGGATCGACCCCGCCGCCCACCCAGTAGACGGGCTTCCCGCGCTCGGCCAATCGGGCGAACTGCTCGACGAGGAACAGCGGACCGCGGGGCCCGGTGTGCTGCGGGCTGAGCAAATCGCCGCTGAGGACGACGAACGCCGCGTCCTCGGCCAGGGCGGTTTCGAACACCTGTTCCGCCGCGGCGTAGGGCGCTTCGAGGAACAGGTCAACGAGGTGCTCCGGCACTTCGCCCACCCCGTGGAGCGGCATTTCCAGGTGGAAGTCGGCTGCGTGAAGAAAGCGAAACGGCCGGTTCGGCATCGTGGGGCCTCCATGCCCGACGTCGGTGCAGGCTGGAACCGGCCCGGCTCGCCCAACTTTTTCCCGGGCGCGCCGGGCCCGGGCGAGCGCGCACGCCGCGCGGCAGCCCGGCAATCCAACCACGAGACAACATACTGTGCCGATAGTGTACCCGGCATCGGCGAACGCGGCTACGGCGAAAATTTGCGGAAGAAGGCCATGAAACCTCGTGCTGGGAAGCTAGGGGGCTTTGGGTCTTGCCTATCTTGCCAGGGGCCACTCATGGTTATACGGCATGTTGTCTCAGCTCCGCAAGGACCTTCTCTAAGGCGCTCGAGCAAATCCATCAACGTCGCTGTCACGAGAAGTACACCGTTGACGACCGCGAGGTGCTGCTGGTGGGCGCGGCGTTCGACCCTCAAACCCGTAACCTCGAACGGTGGCTGATCGAGCGCGCGTGGGCGCGGTGTACGCGCGGGCATTGCGCAGGCACGCGGAGCCAAAGCCTATCCGACGATGGCCAAAACCCGGATGACCGACGCCGGGCAGGCGAGGGTCCATCTTCCCCGCAGGTTGCAAATTGTCGGCGCGGGGCCATAATGAATGCCATGAAGAGGTTCGCGACCATACTGCTGTTGCTGACGGTGCAAACACTACCCTCCGGATGTGGGGGGCAGGCGGAGTCGCCGGCCCCGGGTTCCGCGCAACGCGAGCAACGCAACGAAACGCCGGAACGATCACCCGGGTCGGACGATGCCGGCGCGCGGCTGGGCGAGATACCCGTGTCTGGCGACGAGCCGTTGGAGTATGCCCCCACCAACCGCTTCGATTGGCCCGAGGAGTTCCGGTTGCCGCTGATCATCGACCCG
>SKJM01000425.1 GCA_007122045.1 Planctomycetales bacterium
ACAATTCCACCCCTTCGGTCGACAATGTAGCCAGCCGTTGGCTCCGGCTTCCAGCATGGCACGCTCAACCGCTCGATCCTCGTGAAGCGACGGCCCGATGATGACCGCACCGGGCTGCACTTCTTGACTCACCGTATTTTCCCGTTTATCTTTAGAGTGATGTCGGAATTGTCACTTGTCCGATCCTTTCCGCAAATGAAGAACCGCTTGTTTTTAATACCTCCATACAACCCGGCAGAAAAGGGAACTGACCATGCCGTTTTGGAACTGGACGGGCTGCGCGGCACTGGCCGTTGCGGGGTTGTGGCTCGGCGCGGCGGGCAGCGGGTTGGCCGCGTCACCCCAACCGCAACCGAACATCCTCTGGGTCGACGCCGAGGATGCGAACATCAACTGGTTCGGGTGCTACGGGAACCCGGCGGCCACCACGCCGAACATCGACCGCTTGGCCGGCGACGGCTTTCGCTACACCCGAGCGTTTGCCAACGCGCCGGTCTGCGCCCCCTCTCGCAGCACGTGGATCACCGGTGTGTTGGCGATTTCCATGGGAACCCACCCCATGCGAAGCCGTTACCACATCCCGCACGATAAGATCCCGTACTATCCCGATCTTCTCAGGGCGGCGGGGTACTACTGTACGAATCCGGGCAAGACCGACTATAACATCGGTGGACGCCCGGACCGGGACTGCTGGGACGGCGGGGGGGAAGACTTGTGGCAGAACCTGCGCGAGAACCAGCCGTTTTTTCACGTCGCCCATTTCGGAGCCAGCCACGAGAGCAGCGCCTTCGGCGATGTCGACAACACCCGGCACGATCCCGCGTTGCAGCGTCTGCGGGCCTACCATCCCGACGTGCCGGGAATCCGCAAGAACTACGCCCATTACGCCGACGCCGTCAAGCTGATGGACGCCCGCGTCGGCGCCCTGCTGGCCCAACTGGACGAGGGACTGGCCGACAGCACCATCGTCATCTTCACCACCGATCACGGCGGGGTGATGCCGGCCAGCAAACGCTTCCTGACCGACAGCGGGACACACTCCCCCTTCATCATCCGCATTCCCGAAAAGTTCCGGCATCTATGGCCGGCCGAGCAGCCGGGCATGACGGTGGACCGGCTGGTCAGTTTCGTGGATATGCCCAAGACCTGGCTGAGCATCGCCGGCGCCGAGGTGCCCAGCCACATGCAGGGGCGCATTTTCCTGGGGCCGGACGCGGAGCCGGAACGCGACACGCACTTCGCCTTTCGCGGCCGCATGGACGAGCGGTACGACGAGGTGCGCGCCGTCCGCGGCGGGCGGTTCCTGTACATCAAGAACTATATGCCCTACGTGCCCGCCGGGCAGCGCCTCGAGTACCTGTGGCGCATGGCGGCCACCCAGGCATGGGAGACGCATCACCAGGCCGGCGGCACGGATGAAATCACCGGCCGGTTCTTCCGGCCCAGACCCCACGTCGAGGAACTTTACGACACCGATCGTGACCCCGACAACGTCATCAATCTCGCCGGCCGTCCGGAGCATCAGCAGGATCTCGAAGCGCTGCGTGCCGAGCTGCGCAACTGGCAGTTGACCATCTACGATGCCGGCCTGATTCCCGAACGGATGATGGCCCGGCGCGCCGCCGAGCACGACACGACCATCTACGAGATGGTGCGCAATCCAGGCCTGTACGACCTGCCGGGTTATCTCGACGCGGCCGACGTGGCGCTCGAAGCCGATCCAGGAAACGCCGCCCGCCTGATCGAGTTGCTCGAAAGCGACGATCCCGGCATGCGCTACTGGGGCGCCGTCGGGATGCTGATGTTGAACGAACTGAGCGGCGCGTCGGTTGAGGCGCTGAAGCCGCGGCTGGCCGATGCGTCGCACGAGGTGCGCGCCATGGCGGCCTGGGGCCTGATCGACGCCGGCGAGGAGACCGACGCGGCGCGGGCATGCCTGATTGCGCTGTTGGAAGAAGGATCGTACGCCACGCTGCGCGTGCTCAACATCATCGACCACCTGAACGAGGCCCCGGCGATCTACCGGTCGGCCGTAAAGGCGGCCCGAGGCCCCGGCTACGTCCAGCGCATGAAGGAATACCTGCTGGAGATCAAGTAGCAGGCACGCTCCGCCGCAAGCAAGTCGAACGTGGGCTGAGTGCCGCAGCGATGAGCACGATCCGCCGCAACGTTCGAGAGGGAAAATATGCGTAGCCAGTGACCACCGCTCCGGCGGGACAAGCCCGCAGGTGGCGTGGGGCTGGCTGGCCGTGCGTAGCCAATCGGCCAAACGGAAGAACCAATTGCCGTCGAACGATGCACGACGAGTGGGTTTGCATCGCGAAATTCAGGCCCACCACGCCCTTCGTCCCACCGCGCCGGGAGAACTTTCCCTTTCGTAACGCATGGTCCAAGAGCAGTTCCTCAACGTAATCGATGTTGAAGAGGCCGAACGGCGGTTCCGCGAAGCGATCCGGCTGGAACCCCTCGACGCCGAGGAGCTGCCGCTCGAGGCGGCGCTGAGCCGCGTCTTGGCCGCCGACGTGGTGGCGGAGGTCGACGTGCCCTCGTTCGACCGCTCGAACTACGACGGCTACGCGGTCCGCGCGGCCGATACCTACGGCGCCGAGGAGGAGCAGCCGCGCGCGCTCGCCCTGCTCGGCGAGGCGCTGGCCACCGGCGTCGTGCCGCAGGGGACGGTTGAGCCCGGCCGGGCCATGACCATCGCCACCGGGGCCATGCTGCCTCGCGGGGCCGACGCCGTCGTGATGGTCGAGCATACCGATGAAGTCGCGAACCTAGAGGGGACAGCCCCCCATGCCGGCGGGGACGGCCGCACCCTGCTGGTGCGGCGGGCCGTGGTGCCGGGGCATGGCGTCGCGTTCGCCGGAAGCGACGTCGCCGCGGGCGAGACCGTGCTGTGGCGAGGGCAGGTGCTCACCAGCCGCGAGACGGGCGTACTGGCCGCCGTCGGGCGCGATCGGGTGGCCGTGCGCCGGCGGCCCGTGGTGGCAATCCTGTCGACCGGCGACGAGATCATCGCACCCGGCACGCCGATGCGCGCGCCGCTGGTCTACGATTCCAACGCCCGTATCCTGGCCGACGCCGTGCGCGAACTGGGCGGCGAGCCGCTGGCGCTGGGCATTGTGCCCGACCGGCTCAACGTGCTCCGCGAAAAACTCCGCGGCGCACTTGAGCGGACCGACGCCGTGCTGCTTTCCGGCGGCACGAGCAAGGGCGAGGGCGACCTCTCGTACCGGGCCGTGGCCGAACTGGACGAGCCGGGCATTGTGGCGCACGGGGTGGCGCTGAAGCCGGGCAAACCCATCTGCCTGGCCGCCCATCGCGGCAAGCCCGTGGTCATCCTCCCCGGCTTTCCCACCTCGGCCATCTTCACCTTCCACCAGTTCGTCGCACCGGTCCTCCGCCGGCTTGCCGGGCTGCCGGCCGAGCAGCGAGACACCGTCCGCGCCGCCATGGCCGTCAAAGTGAACTCCGAAATCGGCCGGACCGAATACCTGCTCGTCGGCCTGGTCGAAGCCGGACAGCAGATGGTCGCCTATCCGATGGGCAAGGGTTCGGGCTCGGTAACGACCTTCAGCCGGGCCGACGGGTTCGTGACCATCGGGCGGCAGGAAGAGATCGTCGAAGCCGGCGCCGCGCGCGAGGTGCAGCTTCTCGGACGCGAACTCCGACCGGCCGACCTGGTGGTCATCGGCAGCCATTGTGTCGGGCTCGATACGCTGCTCGGCAAGCTCCAGGAGCGCGGCTTCACGGCAAAGTTCCTGGCCGTGGGCTCGACGGCCGGGCTGGAAGCCGCCCGCCGCGCCGAGTGCGACCTGGCCGGCATACACCTGCTCGACCCCGCCACCGGCCGCTACAATGACCCCTTCGTCGACGAGACCATCGAGCTGATTCGCGGATACGGCCGGCTGCAAGGCATCGTCTTCCGCCCCGGCGATTCACGGTTCGAAGGCCGCGACGCGAGGGAAGCCGCCGCGCGGGCGAAGGAGGAGCCCGATTGCGTCATGGTCAACCGCAACGCCGGCAGCGGCACGCGGATCCTCATCGACCGGTTGCTCGGCGGGGCGGAGCCGGCCGGGTACGCGGTCCAGGCCAAGAGTCACAACGCCGTGGCGGCGGCGGTGGCCCAGGGCCGGGCCGATTGGGGCGTGGCTGTCGAGTGGGTCGCGCGCCGCGGCGGCCTCGGCTTCCTGCCGCTCGAGCGGGAGCAGTACGATTTCGCCATCCCGAAGGCACGGCTCACCCGCCCCGGCGTCGCCGCGTTCCGCAACCTGCTTGGCGACGACGAGGTGCGCGAGCAACTTCGCGAAATGGGATTCTTACCATGAGAAACGCTTCGGACAACCTCGCCGCGCTGGAGAAGATCGCCACGGTCGACCAACTCGACGAGTTGCTCAGCCGACCCACGCCGGAGGCCATCGAGGCCATGGTCCGGCTCGAAGGCGACGTGATCCTGCTGGGCGCGTGCGGAAAAATCGGCCCTACGCTGGCGCGCATGGCGCGGCGGGCTGCCGACGAGGCCGGCGTGCCGTGCCGCGTGATTGGCGTCGGCCGGCGCGCGGGGCCCGAAGTGCGGCAGGCCTTCGCCCGGCAGAATATCGAATTCCTCCATTGCGACCTGCTCGACCGCGCGCAGCTTGCCCGCCTGCCCGACGTGCCCAACGTCATCTACCTGGCGGCCATGAAGTTCGGCGCCACCGACCAGGAGCCGCTCACCTGGGCCATCAACACCTACCTTCCGGGCTTGGTGTGCGAGCGATTCCGCCACAGCCGCATCGTCGCGTACTCGACCGGCAACGTGTACCGCTTCTCGCCGGTCGGCGGCGGTGGATCGACCGAGGAGGAGCCGCTCGAACCGGTGGGCGACTACGCCATGAGCTGCGTAGGCCGCGAACGCATCTTCGACCACTTCAGCCGCACCCTCGACCTGCCGGTATGCCTCCTCCGGCTGAACTACGCCCACGAACTCCGATACGGCATCATGGTCGACCTGGCGCAGAAGATGCTGGCCGGGCAGCCGATTGACGTGACGATGGGCTACTTCAACGCCATTTGGCAGGGCGACGCCAACGCCATGGCCTTGCGGGCCTTGGAGCACACGGCCGTACCGGCCCGCCCCATCAACGTGGCCGGCCCCGAGACGCTGAGCGTACACCGGGTTGCCGAGCAGCTTGCCGCCCTGCTGGACCGGCCCGTGGCGTTCACCGGCCGGGAAGCGCCCGACGCGCTGCTGAGCGACGGCAACCGGGGCTACGCGCTGCTGGGGCACCCCCGGGTGGGGCCCGAGCCGATGATGCGTTGGATCGCCCACTGGCAGCTCCAGGGCGGCCCCGTGCTGGGAAAACCCACCAAGTTCCAGGTCCGAGACGGAAGATTCTAGCCCGGATTATTGATGCCCATCGGCATCGTTACGAAACGGAAAATCGGCTTCAGTCCGAGGCCGGTCAATGCCGATACAATCGCTAGAAACCTGCCGGGAGGGCGGGACACACGTGGTTCCGTTTCAGGATAGACATCAAGGTATGCCGACGGATCGGCGTACCTTGATGTTTTTTGTGCGCGGCCGGCGCGCCTCCGCCTTCCGGCCTGTCTCGCCGCGGAGTCGGCCGCTCCGACCGACGGGAACTGCAAACCGGCTACCGCGTCAACTGCCGCAGCAGCACCCGCGCCTCCTCCCGCTGCGAGAAGGGCTGCCGGGCGTTCAGCGCGGCGTTGAGCAGTTGGACGGCCTGGTCCCGCCGTCCCTTCTCGGCGGACACGACCGCCAGGTAATAGGCCGTGTCGGGACTCATGGTGCCGGCGGCGGCCGCCTGTTGCAGCGCGCGGTCGGCCTCGTCGATATTGCCCAGCCGGTACTGGACCCAACCGTAGGTCGACAAGGCCTCGGTCGCCCGCGGATTTTGCCGGACGTTCGTCACGGCGTACTCGAAGGCTCGGCGGCGCTTCTCGTCGTTGTCCTGCTCGATCAGGGCCAGGGCCAGATTGTTGCTGGCCGCGAAGTTGCCCGGCGACTGCAAGTGCGCCCGTTGGAAGTAATTTTCCGCCGTCTCGTAATCCTTCCGGAACAGGGCCACCACCCCGCGGAAGAGATTCGCATCGAGCGATTTCGAGTCGAGTTTCGTCGCCGCCGCGGCTTCGCGTTCGGCGTCTTCAAGCTGGTTGGTTTCCAGGTTCCACCGGCCCGCCACCAGGCGCGTGCGGAGGTTGTTCGGGGCGATCTTGATCGCGTTGTTCATCCAAATCCGCGCGTTCTTCTGGTCGCCGAATTCGTGGTAGAACAAGGCGAGTTGCGCCTCGGGGGTGAGCACGTTCTCGTCCAGCGCGGCGGCTTCGCGGAGCAGCTTCAGCGCATCGCTGGGATTCCTCTGCTGGAACCGGGCGCGGGCCAAACGCTGCAGGCAGACCGCGTTCTCCGGATCGAGCTTCTGCCACGCCCGAAGCCGCTGTTCGGCGAGTTCCCACTCGCCGCGGGCCTCGGCCACGGCCGCCAAGCCGCTCAGATTGCGGGCATCGAGGATGGACTTCCGCCTCGGGCTGCGGGTGAAATTCGCCAGCGCCGATTCCGCCCGGTCGTACAGCAAGCTGGCTTCCGTGACCCGGCCCTGCGCCATGGCGATGTCGCCCATAATGACGTAGGCCTCCGGGTCCTCCGGCGACTCGGCCACCGCCTGCTCCAGCGAAATGCGCACGGCGTTGCCCTGGTTGGCCTGCGAAAAGAGCTGCGCCATGACGATTTGGGCCGGTGGCATGTCGGCGTGCTCGGCGGCCGCCTTTTTCAGCAGCTCGAGGGCTCCGTCGAAATCGCGCTGTTGGAACCGTTCCACCGCGCGGGTAACCTCGGGAATGGCCTGCTCGGGCGGAGCCGGGGCGTCCAGGGCGTCGACGCCCTCCAACGGCTGACCCGGAGCCAACGGCTGGGCCGGATCCAACGGCTGACCCGAGCTTGAAGCTGCGAAGAGCCCCAAGCCGGCCACCAAAAATGCTACGCCAAACGCCAATCGAATCGTGGAAAAACTCATTACGCTCCCCTTGTTCGGGTGTCCCTGCTGAAAAGCCCAAGTGCCGGGCAGGGTCCTCAAACCGGCCCGCCGGCTGTCTGCTGATGAGGTAGCTTTCCGACAAGCCGGACGCCACCGGCCGCGCTTACCACCTCTATGCTAGCGTAGCTGTAAGAATGCGCCCGTGCAACCCTGCGCCATGCC
>SKJM01000269.1 GCA_007122045.1 Planctomycetales bacterium
CGCGCAGCCAACACCCGGGCGGGGTGAACGCCGCCCTGGCCGACGGTTCGGTGCGGTTCTTCAGTGAATCGATCAATGCAACCCTGTGGATCCACCTCGCCAGCATCGACGGCGGCGAGGTGGTGTCGCTGGAATGAAAGGACCGCAAGGACCATGACATTACGCAGTGCCCTGTTCGTATTGCCATGCTGCCTGCTGGTGCCGGCGGCCGGTTGCGGGCGCTCGTCGCCCGCGCGGCGCGTGTGGGGGACGGTCACCTACCAGGGCCGGCCGGTCGAGGAGGGGCAGATCGTGTTCTTTCCGATCGAGGGGACCGAGGGCCCCTCGACGGGGGCAGCCATCGAACAAGGGCGGTACGACATTCCCGCCCGCACGGGCCCCTACGCCGGCGGCGTGTACCGTGTGGAGATTACCGCCCTGGGCCCGGAGCGGACGTATTCGCCGAACGTTTCCGGCGAACCTCCGTTGATCACCGTGCGCGACCCATTGATTCCCCCCGCGTTCAACCGCGACAGCACGCTGCGCGTCACCATTGCCGACCGCGCGTCCGAGAACCAGCATGACTTCGATTTGGAGTGAAACGCCAGACCGACCTCGGCGCCGCCTCCCCCACCAGCCTTGCGCCGGTAGGGAAGTGTCACGACCTGAGGTATAATGCCCTTGAACAATGGAGGCACCATACCATGAAACGACAACCCGACATCAGCCGCCGCCGGTTCCTGGCCGCGACGGCCGCCAGTGCGGGGGGACTGTGGCTGCTCGGCGCGCCGAAGTACGCCGCAAGCCAAACCGACGATCCGTCCGATTACCCCTCGACCGATCACTTCTGGTATCGCCGGCCGGCGGACGGTCCGTACGTCGACTCGCAGCGGGCGAACAAGGCGTTCGGTTTCTCGGGCGAGGCGGTGTACCTGTCGGAGGACAACGGCCGCACCTGGCCGCACAAGCTGGCCTTCCCCAACGCCGGCAACATCACGTTCAGCTACATCCTTCGCAACGGGAACATCCTGTTCGCCACGCGCGCCAGGCTGTATCTGAGCACCGACAACCTGAAAAGCTTCAAGCAGGTTACAGTGAAAGACGCCGCCGGCGCCGACTACACGCCGCACACGCCACAGAACCCCAATAACCCCGGCTGGTACTTCCATACCCTCTCGGGCGTAAGCTCATGGCAGATCGGCGGCCGGGAGGTGCTCGTGTGGGGCAACTATTGCAGCGTCATTGGCGGCGCGGCCCCGGTGAACATCTACTATTCGACCGACGGCGGGCAGACGGTGAAGATCGCCTACACGTTCGGGCAGAACCCGTACCATCGCGATAACGGCTCCGGCGGCGGCGGCACGTCGGGCACGCTGCTGGGCGATCCGGACAACCCGGTGTTCTGCCGCCACGTCCACTCGGTGGCGTACAACCCGGCCGAGAATGCCTTCTACGCCTGCACCGGCGATCACGACCGCGCGGAAGGCTACGAGTGCCATTGGCTGCGCGGCAGCTACGACGCGGCGAAGGACCGGTGGGACTGGAAGGTAATCGTTTCGGACCGGTTGAACTCGCGGTACAAGTCGGGCGGGATCAACTTCGTGGACGGCCAGCTTTACTTCATCAGCGACGCCAATGGGCCTCTCCCGCACGACCGGGGCATCTTCCGCTGCCGGCCGGAGGACATCGCCGATCCCGCAAAGCATACCATGCTGTTCAACCCGCGGTACGAATGCGGTATCATGATCATCCAGGACGGCGTCATCCTGGCGGGGCACCTGACGCCGGCCTCGCCGTTCGCCACGGGCGTGATGATTTCCCCCGACCTGGGCAAGAGCTGGGCGGAATACGACTTGAAGGAACTGGGCAACCGGTCGTTGATCCGCATCCACGAGAAGAACCGCGAGGGATGGTTCCGGGCCGACCTGCGATCGGGGTGGATCAACCGTGCGGAGGTCATTTTTATCAAGCCGAAAGCGGCCTAGGGCGGGCAGTGGCGCGCCGCGGTTGGGACCAGAGAATCGTGAGGAGACTCGCTCGGAGGGTTCACCCTCGCGAGCGCGGCACGGGGTTGATCTTTCGCGCGCGGTACTCGGCGGGCGTGTAGCCGGTGGTCTTCCGGAACAGGGTGGTCATGTACTGCACGTAGTTGAAGCCGGTGCGGCGCATGACCTGCCGGATCGAAAGCGACGTGGTGTCGAGAAGGTGTTTGACCCGCTCGATCTGCACCCGTTGAATCTCGCTGTGGATGGTGCGGCCGAGGTGCTTCCGAAACCGCTTTTCCAGCGACGAGCAGGAAACCGACACCTGTTCGAGCACGTCGGCCAGGGCGATGCCCTCGCAGGCGTGCTCGCGGATGAAGCCGACGGCAACGGCTACGTCGGGGTCGTCGACGGCCAGCACGTCGGTCGATTGCCGCGCGACGAGCCGCTCCGGGGGGATGAGAAACCTTCTTTGGCGCGGGCGGCGGCCGGCCATCAAGCGGTCCAACAGCGCGGCCGCCTCGTAGCCCATCTGAAACGTGCCCTGCTCAATGCTGCTCAACGGCGGCCGGGCCAGCTCGCACATGATCTCGTCGTTGTCCACTCCGATCAGGGCCACGTCGTCGGGCACCCGCAGCCGAAGCGCGCGGCAGGCTTCGAGCACGTGGCGGGCCCGGGCATCGTTGCACGCCATCAGCCCCAGTGGGTAGGCGAGCGTTCGCAGCCACCGGACCAGCCCCTGCTGTATGTCGCTCCATCGCCTGGCCGAGGCCTGGGTGCCGGTGTACATGCTGCACGCGCAGCCCCGCTGCGCCACGGACGCGGCAAACGCTTCGGCCCGCTCGGCCGACCAGCCGTTCACCCGCGTGCGCGGGAAGCCGCAGAAGGCGAACTGTCGGAGGCCGCATTCCAGCAGGTGCTCGGCGGCCATGGTGCTAATGGTGACATTGTCGGTCGCCAGATAGGGGATGTTCGAGGCGGGGTCATACCAGCCGTAGCCGCCCCCGATGCCCACCACCGGCATGTCCACGCCGCGCAGTGCGGTGGCCACCTTGCGGTCGTCGAAGTCGACGATCAGGCCGTCGCCGTCCCAGTAGGCCAGGTCCGGCAGCTTCTGAAGGGGGTCCTCCTCGGCGTACAGGCTCCAGGTGCCCACCTCGTGCATATAGTGGGCAATGCCACGGATGATCCTCCGGTCGTACGGCCGGGTCAGATTGCAAACGACGGCAACGCGGCGGATTTTCGGCATGTCGTTATTCTACGTTCCGCGGGACGGGCGCGACCACCCTAACCAGAAAGTGTAAAAGATTTGCAAGATAGTGTCATTGACATTCCCACGGCGGCCGGTGAAACTGGAGAGGTGTAAACCACCTGGGAGAATCGATCATGCCAGTAACACGACGCACGTTTCTTGCCGGAACCGCCGCCCTGGGCGCGGGCGGGCTCTCGGGCTTCCGGGGACGGGCCGTTCAGGCCGCCGAACCGTTGGTCAAGGCCACGCCCCACGCCGACCGGCTCGGTTGGCGGGTCGGCTTTTCCACGTACACGTTCCGCGCGCTGACGCTTTTCGAAGCGCTCGACCGGATTGCTCAAGTGGGCCTGCGCTATGCGGAACTGTGGGACGGGCAGCGGCTCAGCCCGGAGCACAGCAACGCCCGTCCGAACCCCGCCCTGCCGAAACCGCTCCGGAAGGCGCTGCAGGAGAAGGCCGCCCAGTGCGGCGTGCACCTGATGGGCTGCTACACCGGGCTGGGCAGTCCCGACGCCGCCAAAGCGTTTTTCGACTTCGCGGCCGACATGGGCCTGGAGATCCTCGTCGGGGAACCGCCGGAAGCCATGTTCGACGCCGTCGAGAAACTCACCGCCGAGTACGAGATCGACTTCGGCCTGCACAACCACGCGAAACCGTCGCACTACTGGCATCCCGACACCGGCCTGAAAGCGCTCGAAGGCCGTTCCGAAAGGATGGGATTCTGCTGCGATACGGGACACTGGGTCCGCTCGGGCTTGGAGCCGGTCGAGATGCTCCGGCGCATCGGTCCCCGCGTGAAAACGTTCCACATGAAGGACCTCGACGCCTTCGGCGTCGTCGCTGCTCGCGACGTCGTCTGGGGGCAGGGCGAGGGGCGCATTGCCGGCATCCTCGCCGAGGTCAAGCGGCAGGGCCTGAAGCCCTACTTCGGCATCGAGTGGGAGCGCACGCCCGACAGCGAGCCGGCCATCCATGCCGAGTCGGTCGCGTTTTTCGAGAAGACGGCCGAGGAACTGGCTGGTCGTTGACGCGAATGGGCGGCCGTTCCACACCGGAGAACAGCGCCTCACTACAGCTTACCGCATATCCGCCGGAGGCAACCCCATGATACCCGTCCCACAGAACCGAGAGCTGAAGCCGCCTCCGCTTTCGCGGCGCCGCTTCGTGGCCGGGGCCTTGGCCACGGTCGCGGGCCCGCAACTCATTCCCGCCTCGGCACTGGGCATGGCAGGACAGATGCCGCCGAGCGAGCGGATCACGATCGCGATGTTCGGCGTGGGCAACCGCGGCCTCGGTTCGCTTGGCGCGATGCGGCCGCTGCCCGACCACCAGGTCGTGGCCATCGCCGACTGCCGGCGCGCGCGGGCGGACTTGGCCCAGAATCAAGTCAACGCCACCTACGCCGGACGGCTCGGCAAGGAGCAGTTCACCGGCTGCGAAATCTACAACGACTTCCGCGAGGTCCTCGCGCGCGATGATATTGACGCCGTTTGGGGCTGTGCGCCCGACCACTGGCACGGCGTGCATTTCCTCCGGGCCATCGAGGCCGGCATGGACCTTTACGGCGAGAAGCCGGTCACCCGCTGGATTGCCGAGGGCATTCGCGTGCGCGAGGCGGTGCGCCGTTACGGCTGCGTATTCCAGACGGGTACGCAGCAGCGCAGCCAGGGGCACTTCCGCCAGGCGTGCGAGTTGGCCCGCAACGGGTACTTGGGCAAAGTTCATACCATCGAGGTGGGCGCCCCGGGCGGGCGCGCATACCCGGCCGTGGCGCCGTCCGAACCGCCCGAAGGCTTCGACTACGACATGTGGACCGGCCCGGCTCCCTACTTCCCCTTCGACACGAGCCGGTGCGAGTGGCTGGCCATGTACATGATCTCGCACTACTGTGCCGGGTTCATTACCAACTGGGGCGTGCATCACCTCGATATTGCCGGTTGGGGCTGCCCCGAGGTGTTCCAGAAGCCGTTCGAAGTCGAAGGAACCGGCACGCTGCCCACCGAAGGCATGACCGATACGTGGATTTCGTGGAACATGAACTTGCGATGGGAAAACGGGCTGCGGATGCGCTTCTCCAACAGCGGTGGCCCGTACAAGCAGGGGTGCCGGTTCATCGGCGACGCCGGCTGGGTCCACGTGAACCGGGCGGGCATTTCGGCGGAGCCCAACTCGCTCCTGACGGTGCAACGGAAGCCCGACGATATGCCCCTGCACGCCAGCCCCGGTTTCTCCGGCGATCGTCACGGCTACACGGCGCATACGGCCGACTTCTTCCAAAGCATCCGCACGCGCCGCGACCCGGTTTCGCCCGTCGAGGAGGGCCATGCGGCCAGCACCATCGGGAACGTGTGCGATATATCCTTGCGCCTCGGCCGCAAACTCACCTGGGACCCTGCCCACGACCGCTTCGTCAGCGACGACGACGCCAACGCCATGCTTTCCCGCGCCAGTCGCAGCCCCTGGAGCATATAACCAAGCCCGAAAACGCCCCCGCCGGCCCTGCGCCGGTGGAGCGGATGATTGGCCACTAAGAGAGGACCACTCCCCATGCCTGCCACGAAACACCTCCCCATTGCTTCCGTGCTTGCCGCAATGCTCACGTTCAGCGCGGCGCCCGCATCGGCCGCCATGCCTATCGACGATGCGTGGGAGGCCTTGCCGGCTTACGAGCACGGGCACGACATGGCCCCGCTGCTGGCGATCGACCGGGCGGTGATCGAGGCGATGGCCGACCCGGAGGCCCGCGCAGCGCTCGCTGCCCGACTGGCGAAGCTGCTGGAGGACCCCAAGGCCACGCCGGCGTCGAAGCAATACGTTTGCCTCCAGTTGCGGCAAATCGGCACGCCGGCCGAGGTGCCCATTCTGGCCGAGGCCCTCCTGGTGGCGGAAACCTCGGAAATGGCACGCCACGCCTTGGAGGCCATCCCCGGCAACCCGTCGCTCGTCGCCCTGCGTGCCGGGCTCGATAAGCTCCAGGGGCCGGCGCTGGTGGGCGTCATCCATTCGCTCGGCGCCCGAGCCGACGCGCACGCCGTAGCCACCCTGAAAACGTTGGCCGGCCACGACGACCCGCAGGTGGCCGGCGCCGCCATTCGGGCCCTGGGCAGTATTGCCGATGAGCCGTCGACTGCGTTCTTACAAGCCCGAGTCGATGCCGCGGGCACGCCCACGCCACGCGAACTGGCCGTGGCCCTGCTGCGTTGCGGGCATGCGCGGGCGGCGTCCGGCGACACGGCGGCGGCTGAAAGCATCTATCGGAAGCTGAGCGAGCCCGGGCAGCCGGCCGGAGTGCGAACCGCGGCTCTCGAGGGTCTGCTGGCCCTGCAGGAGGGCCCCGTTGGCGAGACGGTGAGCCGGTGGCTGGCCGCAGACGATCCGGCCCGGCGCCGCGTGGCGGCACGGCACCTGGACACGCTTTCCGATGCGCAACTCGATGTCTTGCTTGATCGCTTTCCCACCTTCGACGGGCCTACGCAAACCCTCGTGCTCCAGTTCAGCGTCGAGCGGAAGGGGGGCGAGGTGAGCGAACTCGCGCTCGAGCTTGTTCGAAGCGAGAACGAGGGCGCGAAGCAGGCCGGCATTCGTATTCTCGGCGAGGCGGGCGATCCGGCGGCAATCGCCGTGCTGCTCGACGCGATGCACGACGGCGGCGCCGTGGCCGCGGCGGCCGGCGACGCACTGCTGAAGCTGCCGCGTGCCGAGGTCGGGTCCGCGCTGCTCGCCGCGCTGGCCGAGCGCCCCGCCATTCGAGCGCCGGTCATCGATGTTCTGGGCCGGATGACGTACTACGAGGCGATCGACCCGCTCATCGAACTGGCCCAAGAAGACGATCCGGAAACGTACACCCTGGCACTTCAAGGGCTGCGTGCCATCGCCGACCCCGACCAACACGACATCCCGCGTCTGGTGAAGCTGCTGTTGCGCAGCCGGCCCGGGCGGCACGCCGACGAGGTGGAGCGGACCATTCTGATCGTC
>SKJM01000467.1 GCA_007122045.1 Planctomycetales bacterium
CAGGCTCCTCAACCGGTTCCTCAGGCTCCTCAACCGGTTCCTCAGGCTCCTCAACCGGTTCCTCAGGCTCCTCAACCGGTTCCTCAGGCTCCTCAACCGGTTCCTCAGGTTCTTCAACCGGTTCGGCAGGCTCCTCAACCGGTTCGGCAGGTTCCTCAACCGGTTCGGCAGGTTCCTCAACCGGTTCGGCAGGCTCCTCAACCGGTTCGGCAGGTTCTTCGATCGGTTCGGCGGGTTCTTCGACCGGTTCTGCGGGTTCTTCGATAGGTTCGGCAGGTTCTTCGATCGGATCGGCGGGTTCTTCGACCGGTTCCGCGGGGTCTTCGGGCGCCGGTTCCGCGGGGTCTTCGGGCGCCGGTTCCGCGGGTGGCTCTTCGCCGGGCATGTCGGGCTCCAACGGAACGGGCGCTTGGGGCTGCAGGAATCGGGTGTCCTTGTGCTCCTCGTAGTACTGAACGATTTCTTCCCTCGTTACGGCGTCGGGATCGACAAAGTCATCCACCTCGGCTCGGAAGTATTGCAGTGCGATCCTTTCAGGTTCCCGGAAAGCCGGCTCGGGCCGGTCGGGGCGCCACAACCGATCCTTGTGTTCTTCGAAGAACGCCCGCAGGGTGCGGTCACCGGGAGCCTCGATCTCGTCCATGAAGTCGACCACGGGGACGGGAACCAGTTCCACCGTCGCCCGGCGGTTCAAACGCAGATAGAAATCCCAACGCTGCATCGGCGGGAGGGCCAGGAGGCTGGTTCGGAACGACTGCCGTAGCCCCAGGGCCAACAGTTCTCGCCGCAAAGCGGCGAAGAGCGTGCGCTGCGGTATCTTATCGGCCTTGAGCATCCCCGCCAAGTCGCTGATCGTAAACTGATTCTCCGTGTACTCCTCGAGGAACGAGTTGAGGAATTCGTTTACTGCGCTGTCGTCGACCACCATTCCGACCTGCTCGGCATGCTGCGCAAGGAGCCAAGTATTGACCACGGCCTCCTCATCGGGTGGGCCGAAGACCTGCTGTACCTGAAAGGAAGCGAAAAAGTGCGGAACACCCCCTCCAATGAGGGCTCTTTCGAACACGTTCAGGACAAGCTGCCGCTGGTGAATAAGGTTACGGATTTCGCGGTCGTGCAGGTTGCCGTACCTTCGGGTGGAAACGACCACCGGGTCGGCGGGAGCATCGCCCCGGAAGGCCTGAAGCAGCGGGTCAAGAAAAACGAACGCAAACATCGCCAACAGTGTCAGCACCGCAAGCATGAGCTTCTGGTGGCGACGGAATATCGAAAACGGGCTGGCCATGCCAACAACTCCTACCTAGGTGGGGTATCCAGACTTCCCTCGCGCCCTCGAAACCAGGTTCGGGCGGAGACCGGTGCCTGAATGCAATTCGCGAAACACGGCATTATACGGCCTCCGCCGGCTCCTGCGAAGCCCAAGCCAAGTCCAATTCTGTCGGGTGCTTCCACTTGAAAAAGTTCCTCATAGGCCGCAAATGCCCCATGTTCTCGCTGAGGCCCGCAGACGCACACCTATAATGAGGGTAAATGTCCGTTTGGTGGAAAGTTGGGCAGGAACTCGGCTTGTTGCACCCGGGCCGGCTTTGGTAGAAACGCCGATTGTCCGTTTCGAGCCGCGTGTTACAATTCCCCTCTCGGCAGGAGGTGCCCCGCGTGGAACGCCTGCCGGTGGTGACCACGCGCGGCCCGGAGCCGCCCACCCACCGCGTGCAGCCGCTGAGACGGCCCATACGATACCACATACTACCCCTCCGTGGAACCAGTTATGACCAAAACTTCGACCCAGGTGGAAAACGGCAAGTCGCTGGTGATTGTCGAGTCGCCCGCGAAGGCGCGAACCATCAGCCGTTTTCTCGGCCCGGAATACGATGTCGAAGCGAGCATCGGGCACATTCGCGACCTCCCGCAAGGCGCCAAAGAGATGCCGTCCCACCTAAAGGGCGAACAATGGGCCTACCTTGGGGTTAACGTGGAACGGCAGTTCGAACCCGTCTACGTCATCCCCAAGGAGAAGACGCAGCAGGTCCGCAAGCTCAAGCAGGCCCTGAAGGACGCGAAAGACGTGTATCTGGCGACCGACGAGGATCGGGAGGGCGAGGCCATAAGCTGGCACCTCTGCGAGGTTTTGCAGCCCAAGGTGCCGGTGCATCGCCTGGTGTTCCACGAGATCACCGAGGAAGCCATCCTCGACGCGCTGCGCCAGCCGCGGCAGATCGACCAGTGCCTGGTCCGCGCCCAAGAGGTCCGCCGGATCGTCGACCGGCTTTACGGATACGACGTCTCGCCGCTTCTGTGGCGGAAAATTCGCCCGAAGCTCTCCGCCGGCCGCGTGCAGAGCGTCGCCGTCCGGCTCATCGTCGAGCGGGAGCGCCAGCGGATGCGGTTTCGCTCGGCCACTTATTGGGACCTGCTCGGTACGTTCGCCAACCAGGGGGGCGAGCGGCTTCAGGCGGCCCTGGTGTCGGTCGACGACCGGCGCATTCCCTCCACCCGCGACTTCGACGCGGCCACCGGCCGGCTGAAGGACGCGTCGTTGCTGCTGCTCGACGAGACGGCGGCCGGGCAACTGCTCGCCCGACTCGAGCAGGCGGCCTTCCAGGTCGACAACCTCGACGACAAGCCGTACACGACCGACCCGTATCCGCCATTCACCACCAGCACGCTCCAGCAGGAGGCGAACCGCAAGTACGGGTTCACGGCCCGGCACACGATGCAGGTGGCTCAGAGCCTGTACGAGAACGGCCACATCACCTACATGCGGACCGACTCGACGAACCTGGCCGCCGTGGCCGTCGAAGCGGCCCGCGACCTGATCCTGGCCCAGTACGGCAAGGAATATCTGCCTGAGCGGCCCCGCGTGTACGCCGGCAAGGTGAAGAATGCCCAGGAGGCGCACGAGGCCATCCGGCCGGCGGGCCATCCGTTCGATTTGCCCGAGGCGCTTCGCGGAAAGATCAGCCCGGACGAATTCAAACTGTACGACCTGATCTGGAAACGGACCATCGCCAGCCAGATGACCAATGCCCGGGGGCACCGCATCACGATAACCGTCGGCGGCGGGGGGGCGGTGTTCCAGGTGAGCGGCCGGACCATCGAATTCCCCGGGTACCTTCGCGCCTACGTCGAGGGTTCCGACGATCCGGAGGCCAAGCTGGCCGACCAGGAAGACGTATTGCCGAAGGTAACCGTTGGGGAACCGTTGGATTGCCAAAAGCTCGAACCGAAGAGCCACACCACCCAGCCGCCGAACCGGTACAGCGAAGCGTCGCTCACCCGCGAACTGGAACGGCTCGGCATCGGGCGGCCCAGCACCTACGCGTCGATCATCGACACGATCCTGGCGCGGCGGTACGTGTTCAAGCTGCGCCGCGGCAACCTGCTGGTGCCCACCTGGACCGCCTTCGCCGTGTGCCAACTCATGGAAAAGCACCTGGGCGAACTGGTCGATTATCAGTTCACCGCGCAGATGGAAGACGAATTGGACGCCATCAGCCGCGGCGAAATGAACCACCTCGATTACCTCAAGGAGTTCTACTTCGGCAAGGAACACCACGGCCTGAAGCGGCTGCTCGCGCAGAAGATCGACGAGATCGACGCGCGGGAGGTCAGCCGGGTGCCGCTGGGGAAGGCGCCCGACGGGCAGGACGTCAACGTGCGAGTAGGCCGTTACGGACCGTTCATCGAGCATGGCGAACGCCGGGCCAGCATCCCCGACCAGACGCCCCCGGACGAATTGACCCTCGAAAAGGCCATGGAACTGCTCGACAAGTCGGCGGCCGGCGATGAACCCTTGGGCGTTTGTCCCGAAACGGACAAGCCCGTGTTTCTGAAGACGGGCCGTTTCGGCCCGTACGTGCAGCGCGGCACCGGTGAGGGTGACGAGAAGCCGCAAAACGCCTCGCTCCTGAAGGGCATGGAGCCGGAAGACGTGGACCTGGACCTTGCGTTGAAGCTCCTCTCGCTCCCCCGCAGCCTCGGCCCGCATCCCGAAACCGGCGAAGACATCGTGGCCCAGAACGGCCGGTACGGCCCGTACGTGAAGTGCGGCGACGCCACCCGGTCGCTGCCCGACGACCTCTCCCCGCTCGACGTGACCCGGGACCAGGCGGTCGAAGTGCTGGCGCAGCCAAAGGGCGGGCGGCGGACCGCCCGGCGCCGGGAGCCCTTGAAGGTGTTCGACGCCTCGCCGGTCACGGGCAAGCCGGTGCAACTGCTCGAAGGCCGTTACGGCCCGTATGTGACCGACGGCGAAACGAACGCATCGCTGCCGCGGGGCGCCGATCCGGCGGAAATCACGTTCGACTTCGCACTGCAGTTGTTGAAGGAGCGGGCCGAGCGCGGCCCGGCGCGGCGCGGCACGCGAACGAAGGCGGCCGGCGGGAGGAAAAAGGCGGCCGCCAAGAAGACGGCCAAGAAGACCACGCGCAAGAAGGCCGTCAAGAAGGCCAAGAAGACCGGCGAGCCATAGAAAGCGGCGCCGGGCCCGCGTTGGAATTCACGCTTTAGGCCCGTTGCTCAGGGAGCGGCCTGGAACGAGTCGAGGGTCTTTCGGACCAGCGGAATGACGTCCTCTTGGTCGCGGTCGAGGTACTGGATGACGCAGGTGGCGGAGAAGTTGTCGCCGGCCAGGACGTACACGAGGCAGGTGTGGCCGACATCCTCGGCGTCGCGATAGCGGATCACCGTGCCGTGGCCGGTGTTCTCGCCGAACTTGCGGCTGTGCGGCTGGCCTGCCTGCACCTCGCGTGCGCCCATCTCGCGGAACGACTCGGCGACCGATTCGGCAAGGATGCCGAGTGCCTGTTTCTGTGCTTCCTCGTCGATCGTGCCGCCGAGGTCGTGGATGAGCATACTGAAGCCCAACTCGTGAACCAGCCGAACGACGTTGTGGCCGCCCTCGGTATCGCGTTCCAGGATGGCCGGCCGCTGGTAGTGGAACCGGAGGGTCGGCATGTGGTACTGCTGGGTGGGCGCCAGGCGGATGGCCACCTGGTACTCGGTGTCGGGGTCCTGCTCGCTGCGCAGCGTGACGATCCGATTCCCCTCGACGAGGAAACTTTCGCCGTTGATCAGCAGCTCGTAGAGGACCGGCTGATTGCCCTCGCCAGCAAGTGGGGGCCCCGGCTGGCCGTACCCCCGGTTTGGCATCACCGCGATAGTTGAAAGGCATACCAGCCAAATGACAGGGCGCAACATGGACGTTTCCTTCCGGGCGGAAGGTCCGCGGGACTGTACCCGTTCGCGGGCCGGCCGGGACCCGTCCCCTTACCGGCTCAATGGAATACCCCCCGAACGGTTACTGGGGACTCTTGGCTTCTCCTCTAATCTACCCTACCAGAAGCAGGGCCGGTGTGCCAAAGGAAAACCGGATTCTCCCGTTTACGGGCGGCAAGCGGCAACGAACTCACCCCCAGGTAGGATGGACATTCCTGTCCGTCGTGGCAAGGACCGACTGGAATGTCCATCCTGCCGGCAAACCCCAACGTGCTTCCAGCCAAAGAGGGGTACGGCAACCACCTGGGCGAACGCTTGCACTCAGTCCAAACGAGGGGATGCCGAGTGCCTCGCGCCCGTGGGTACCATATCTCGGGAACCACGTTACAATGAGGATTCCCATGGAAAACGATCTTCCTTTACTCGACGTGCTCGTGGTCGCCCCCCATCCCGACGACGCGGAACTGGGCATGGCCGGGGCGATCCTCCGGTTCCGGGCCGAGGGGTTGCGCGTGGGCGTGCTCGACCTGACCACCGGCGAACCGACCCCTTTCGGCTCCCCCGAAATTCGCCGGAAGGAAACCGCCGCCGCCACGGCCGTCCTCGGCCTCGATTGGCGGTGCAACCTGGGGCTGGCCAACCGCAGCCTCGAACCGACGCTCCAGGCCCGGGCGCAACTGGCGGGCGTGCTGCGGCGGGCGCGGCCGCGGTGGGTCTTCGCGCCCTACTGGGTCGACGGCCATCCCGACCACAGCGCTGCGACCGAACTGGTCGAGGCGGCCCGGTTCTGGGCGAAACTGACCAAGACTTCCCTGCCGGGCGAGCCGCACTATCCGGAGCGAATTCTGTACTACTATGCCTTCCACCTCCGCCAGATTCCGCAGCCGGCCCTGGTGCTCGACATCAGCGACCAGTGGGAAGCGAAAGAAGCGGCCATTCGCTGCTACCACAGCCAGTTCATCGCCGGCCGCCCCACCGAACCACCCACCTTCATCGACCGGCTGCGGCACATGGCGTCCACCTGGGGATTCCTCATCGGCGCGCAGTACGGCGAGCCGTTCGCCAGCCGCGAGCCGATCGGCCTGACGACTCTCAGCGGGCTGCGCTGATTCCATGCAAATCGTCCTCCATCAACCGGAAATCCACTACAACGCGGGCAACGTGGGCCGCACCTGCGTGGCCCTGGACGCGAAGCTCTGGCTGGTCCGCCCGCTCGGGTTCCACCTCGACGACAAGCACCTCCGCCGGGCGGGGATGGACTATTGGCAGCACCTCGACTGGGAAGTGGTCGACAATTGGGAGGCACTCGGCGCGCGGCTCGACGAGGGGCGCATGTGGTTCTTCTCGAAGAAGGCCCAACGGGCGTACACTGAAGCGCGCTTCGAGCCCGAGCCGGTGCTGGTGTTCGGGTCCGAGTCGGCGGGGTTGCCGCCCGGGCTGCTTCAGACGCACGCCGACCGCTGCCTGCGCATCCCGATGCATCCGAACGCCCGCTGCCTGAATCTTGCGGTGAGCGTGGCCGTCGCCGCCTTCGAGGTCCGGCGGCAGTTGCAGGCCGCCTCGGATGGACGCACGCCTTGCGAAGAAGCCGAAGCAGCCCCCCCACGCCATTGCAAGAGCAGGTCGCTGTGAACGTGACATTTTCGGCGCGGCGCGGTAAAATGGCGGTTGTTCGGACGTGGGTCCGCCCGGGTACAACACAACGGATCCGGCGGCGCTGGGAAAGGGGGTGTCGCGATGTTCCGGCTTGTCGTGGTTTTCGCATTGGCGGTGCTTGTGGTTCTCGCCGCCTTGACCGCCTTCGGCAGCACCGGGGGGTGGACGGCAGGGGTGGTGCTAGTAGCTGTCGGCGCGATTTGGCTCACGCGGCGCGAGGGTCTCGCAGCCGAAGGGTTGCTCTTATTCGTGATCCTTGGTCTCGCAACATTGATCCCCATTGTCCGCCAGGGGCGGCACGCCGCAC
>SKJM01000070.1 GCA_007122045.1 Planctomycetales bacterium
GAAATCGACAACCTGCGCGTCGCGCGGCACCGGCTCCGCGACCAGCAGGAAGCCGCCTTCCTGGCCATCGCCCGGTACGAAAACCGCATCGACAAGATCGAAAAGCAGCTATTTACCGATCCCTTGACCAAGCTCCGCAACCGGATCGGGCTGGAAGAATTGCTGTGGCAATGGTGGCGGCAGAAGCGGCACCAGGGGAGGCAGATGAGCGCGGCCCTGTTCGACCTGGACGACTACGGGGGGTTGAACGAGCGGCACGGTTCGCTGGTAGGCGACCGGATCCTGTACGAGATTGCGCAGTTCATACTCCGCTCCGTTGGCAAGACCGATACCGTGGCGCGCTATGCCGGCCAACGATTCGCCGTGGTGATGCTCGACGCCGGCCCGCGACAAGCCGCCAAGCTGGCGGAGACCATCCGGCAGAGCATCGAACACCTGGTGTTCCTGCGCGACGGCGCCCCGGTCCGCCTGACCGCGTGTACGGGCGTGACCGAAGTACGGCCGGCCGACGATTACCCCGACGTGTTCAACCGTCTGGAAACGGCCCTGCGGCATGCCAAGCATTGCGGGCCGAACCACGGCAGCGGCTTCACGCCGTCGGACGCCGGCCCGGAGGCGCTCGAATCGCCCGGCTTCGGCATCGAGGACATCGAGATTCCCATTTAGCCAACGCTCCCGACGCCCCCGGCCCTTGACAAGGTGCATACCATGTTCGACGAAACCGACCTCCTGCAGCGCGGTATCGCCCTGGCGGAGAAACACGATTACGACCAGGCCATCGAGCGGTTCGACGAGGCACTGCGGCTGAACCCCAAGTACACCGAGGCCTATTTCAGCCGGGGCAACGCGTACGAGGCCAAGGGCCAGTACGACAACGCCATTGCCGACTACAACGAGGTGTTGCGTTACAGCGCCCGGGAGCCGGCGGCGTACTACAACCGCGGCTCGTCGCATGCGAAGAAGGGCGATCGCATCCAGGCCATCGCCGATTACGACCAGGCCATCCGCCTGAAGCCCGACTATGCCAAGGCGTTCTATAACCGCGGCTTCGCCTACTTCAAGGAAGGGAAGCTCGACCGCGCCGTTGCGGATTACACCGCAGCCGTCGAGCACGACCCGAACGATGCCGATGCCTTCGTCGCCCGGGGGCTCGTCCACGCCATCCGCGGCGACCTGGAGGCGGCCGTGACCGATTACGACCGGGCCATCGCCCTGGACCCCGACCACGTCAAGGCGCACGGCAATCGCGGCAACGCCTTCGAGAAGCAGGGCGATCTGGCCGCGGCCGTCGCCGAGTACGGCGAAGTGATCCGCGTTGCGCCGAACGACGCCAAGGCGCACGCCAACCGGGCCATCGCCTTTTTCAAGCAGGGCAAATACGATAAGGCCGTCGCCGACTACACCGAGGCGATCCGATTCAGTCCGAAAAACGCGAAGTACCTGGTCAGCCGCGGTCTGGCGTACTCGAAGCAACGCCAGACCGACAAGGCCATTGCCGACTTCAGCGAGGCGATCCGGCTCGAGCCGCGCCTGGTCGACGCCTACGTCTCGCGGGGCATTGCCCGCGCCGCCAAGGGCGACCGCGACGGCGCCATCGAGGACCACACCCGGGCCGTCGACCTCGATCCCGCCTGCACGAAGGCCTACTACAATCGGGCCCAGGTTTACGGCCTGATGGGCCAGCTTGACCGGGCCCTGGCCGACTATATGCGGGTGATCGAAGTGTTGCCCGACGACGCCCGCGCATACTGCCATCGCGGCGTGATCTTCACGCGGAAGAAGGAACTCGACCTGGCCGTGGCCGACTTCGGCAAGTCGATCGACCTCGACCCGGCCTATCCCCGCCCCTACTACAACCGCGGCCTGGTGCGCATCGTGCAGGGCGACCCGCGGAACGCCGTGGCCGACTTCACCCGCGCCATCGAACTCGATCCGGACTACGCCATCGCCTACTACAACCGGGGCGTCGCCTACCGGCGACTGGGCGAGAAAGCACCGGCGGCACGGGACTTCCAGCGTGCCAAGAGCCTCGGGGCGTCACCGTGACGGCCGTTACATCTTCCGGCAACCGTTCACGGGCCGGCCGGGGACTGGTCCATTTTTCGGCCAAGAGACGGTTTTTTTCCAGAGAAAGACGATGACCGAAAAATGGACCTGTCCCCCTACCGGCCGAAGGGGACAGTCCCCATGAGCCGTTACATTTTCCGGTACACGATGCCTTGCCCGACTTGCTCGAACCCGAGCTTGCGGTACATGCCCAGGGCATGCGCGTTGTGCTGCATGGTTTGTGCTTCGACGACGGTAATGCCCTGGCGCCCGAACTGCCGGAACGCCTCGCTGAGGAGGAACACGGCGAGGCCGCGGCGCCTCAGGGCCGGGTCGACGAACAGATCGACCAACCCGGTCCGGCGGCCGACCCCTCCCGATCCGATCGGCTCCATGGCGCGGAAGGTGGCGGTTGCCACCGCCGGCCCGCCTGCCCGGGGAACCACCTCGAACCGGGTCAGGTCGAAATCGCCCAGGGTGCAGGCTTCCCACCAGTCGCAGGGCAGGGCGTCGGAGGTCACCTCGACGACCATCTGCCGGCGGAGTTGCATCTGGCGGCGATCGAATGGGACCTCGAAGTCGGCCAGACCGCGGCGCAGCAGCACAGTGCGGTCGATCTCACGGTAGCCGCGGGCGAGGAACAGCTTGCAAACCTCCTGGTCCGTCGCCAGTATGCCCGGCAGCTCGCTGCCGCCGTACAGGCCGGTGTAGAAGGGATTGAGCGGGCCAATGCCTCCCCCGTACAGGACTTTCGCACCCCTTCCGCGAAGGTACTGCTCGCACCGTGCGAGGAGTTCAGCCGGTACGGTGCTTCCCTCATATTCGGGATTCACCACCACCACGCAGGTGACGCCCATGGCCGTGTCGATGTCGTTGCGGGCTTCATTCGGCCCGAAGCCGGCGTGCGCAAACCCCACGGGCCGGCCGTCGTCGAAGGCCAGGACTAGCCCCTCATGGTCGAAATAAATCTTCGAAAAGACCAACTGTTGGATCAAGTCGGCCGACACCGGTTGCGTGAGTCCGGGCTGGCCGGCCCGGGAACGCCAGATGGCCGCGACGGCGGGCGGGTCGGTGTTGCGAAACGCTCGGTAGTGGATCATCGAGTGGTGAAACCGCGGGATTCGGCCGGAAGTAGTACAGGATACGTTCTTTCGCGGATTGCCACAACGGCTACGCGGCCTCCCCACATGAAGCATCATGGCCGCGTCCCGGCGCCGCACTCCCCCGCACCGCTCGGCGGCGCCTGCGCAACCGGTCACTCCAAGGGCCGTGCCTCCAGGGTGAGCCCCACCTCGGCCAGGTCGGCCAGCAGGCGAGGCGCGGACCGATAGTATTGCGAGAACCCTTTTCCGTAGCTGGAGCCGCCGGCCCCGAGCGACAGCCCCGTCGTCAGCAGGTCGAGGAACACCTCGTCGCCCGTCCAGCGATACGCCCGCGCAATCCCCTCGGCGTACATGGGAATGATGCCCGAACGGTAACGCATTTCCGGGCAACTCGTGTACCGGAAGCCGTGGGTTTCGGTCGAATAGAACTCATCGACCACGTACCGGGCGCCCAGGATGATGGCCTCCCGGACGTCCGGGTCCTGGGTGACGTCGTGGTAGTACGTCATGCCGGTCAGCAGGATGGTGACCATGAACCCGGCGTTGCCCCGGTGCCGCGGCTCGCAATGGCAGTGGCCGGGCACCATCATGCGGGTCCATCCGCCATGCTGGTGGGTGCGGCCGGCCCGCTTCTGGTCTTCGGGCAATTCGCGCGGTTCGGTGTCCTGCGTTTCGAGCACGCGGTCCATCACAATCTCGGCGGCGTTGAGGTAATACGGGTCGTTCGTGGCCGCCAGGGCCGAGGCCAGCATGACCAGGTGCCAGCCGGGCACCCGGGCACTGGTCCAGTCGTACGGGCGGGAAAGCTCGCGGTTGGTGAAATAGTCGGCCACGGCCATGCCGGTTTCCAACGACCGCCGATCGCCGGTGAGGAAATAGTGCTCGAAGTGGCCTTCGGTCCAGGCGTGGCCGATGCCGCCGCCGGCGCGGGGGATGCCCAGCGTGTCGGGCACCGGCTCGTCGTAGTACCCGCCCACGTGGCCCATCTGATGCACGTACACCAGGCCCACGTCGGCGCCGCCGGGCGACCCGTGCACCGTGTCGACGTCGCGGTTGTGAAGCTGCGCGGCCTCGCCCAGGAAGAACGCTTCCGGGTTGCCCGAGCGGATGTACTCCAGGAAAAACGCATGCTGGGTGTCGTATTCGACGTTGCCCCAGTTCACCCGGCGCTCGCCGTACCAGTCGCCGTAGTTCATCATGCCGTAGTCGCGCTGGCGCTCGCGGCGGGCGAGGTAGGCCCGAATGTTCCGGTCCACCGCCTCCTCGTAGGCGGGGAACCGCTGTTCGTCGCGCGGGGCCACGTGGTAGAACGCCAAACTGTCGCAGTACCACGCCGGCTCGGCGGTCAACAGTAGCGGCCGCTGGAAGATTTCAGCGCGGGCGGCGGCCCCGGGGCCGAAGTCGAGCAGCAACTCGTGGGTCTTTGCCATGCCCCGCTTGATGGTGTACGTGCCGTCGCGCAGGTAGTAGTAAAGCTGATGGCCTTCCTTCTCGAACGGGAACGCGTCGTACAGGCCAGCCTCGAACGCGGGGCACAGGTCCACCCGCACGCCCTCGGCGGTGACCTGAAATCCCTTCGGGTAGTTCTGCCAGAAATCGCGTACCGCCACGGCCGCCATCCCGCCCTCGGCCACCAGGCCGCCGACGATCCGCCCTTCCACCGGCTCGCCGCCGGAGGGAAGGAACTCGTCGTCGAACCGCTGCCACACGCTCTCGCCGGATTCAAGCGACAGCGGCTCTCCCTCGACCAGCGGCGCCTGCCACGCGGCGCCGGGCATCGGCGCGACGAGGCTCAGGCGTTCCACGTCGGCAAACTGCGCCGACTGCCGGGTTTCCAGCGTGGTGCGGGAGACCTCGTCGGGAAGCGTGTTGATGAAGGTATGGTACACCCGCACGAAAGGACGGCCGCGCCACGCCTCGATCCGCTGCTCGATGCGGAAGCTCGTGGCGCCGTCCTCGGCCGCCAGATCGCCCGCCGTCTTCACCACGAGGCGCACCGGCCCGTTCTCCTCGATGGTCGTATCGGCGTCGGCCAGCGCGCTGGTGAACTTCCGGCCGGCGCCGTCGACCAGTTCGGTCGCCAGCGGCCCGCCCGGCCCGACAAGCTGCCCGTGCGCGTCGACCTGAAGCTCGATCGCGCCGGTGTCGATTCGGACCGCGCCGTCCCGCTCGGCGGCCATGGGGGCGGGTTCCGCGGTTTCGGCCGAACGGCTCACCTCGCGGCCGAACTCCAGGTGGTACTCGGCGGTCTCGCCGGCGGCCACGTCGGCCAGCACGCTCACGAGCAGCCACTTGATGGAGCCGTCGGGCCAAGTGCCCAACGGAGTGAACTGGGCGGCCACTTTCTCGCCGCCGCGCACGAGCCGCACGTGGCGTTCGGTAGCCAGCGCGCCTTGGGGGAATGGGATGCCCCCGGTGACGGGCCAGTCCACCGCGTCCACGTCGTGCCAGTTGCGTACCGCGAGCGGCACCCGCGTTATTCCTTCCCGGGTGGGCGGCGGCGTGATGCCGGCCGCGGTGAACTCGATGGTGGTGCCGTAGTACGGGCTGCCGTCGGGTGCGGTGCCCACGCCGCGCCCGTGGTACGTCACCCCCGGCGCCAGTCCCTCGAGCCGGGCGCGATGCACCAGCCGCGTGCAGTCTTCGACGGCCGTTTCGCCAAAGTCGGCCGTGCGGCCGTATTCGAACCGGCTGTCCGAAGGCCAGGTGGTGGTCCACGACATCCACACCTCGCCCTCGGTGTTCACCGGCGCGATCCAGCGGGTGTTTTCAACCCGGTACTCCACTTGGCGCGGCTCGGGCGCGTCGGGCATCAGCAGCAGGTAGCCGACGCCGTGCCGGCGGCCGCTCCCCACGGCTTCCAGGGTGACGGCATCGCCGGCCTTCAGGTCGCGCGGCGCGTCGAGGTAGTAGATGCCATGACGCCGGATGCCGGCGCCCACGACGGCCACGCCGGCCGGTTCGTCGTTGAGATGAATGACAATCCGCTGGTCGCTCCCGTCGTCGTACATCAGGAACCCAACGTGGTAGCGCCCCGGCTGCGCGACGTGATGTCGCGCCCGGGCTGCGTCCTGGACCCTCCGCAGGTGCCCGAACCGCTGCGACGTGAACCGATCGACCTCGAAACCGTCGAGTTCCAGTTCATCGTAGCGGATGGCGACAACCTCGGGATCGGCCAGCAGGGGGCGGATCACGTCGAGCCCGAACGTGCCGGCAACCTGGTGATGCTCGGTGTAGTTGGTCGGCAGCATGATCTTCTTGCCCTCGACCAGCGGCACGCCTTCGACCAGGACCCGGCCGGTGCTCGACGACATGGCGGCCCGGGGCTGTTCGGCGGTGGTGGCCGTGTGGCACAGCACCCGCATGCGGAACCGGGCGCCGGCGGCGTCGGAGCCGAGGTCCACGTCGGCGCTGGTCAGCAGGGTGTTGCCGTCGACGGCGAAGCGGACCGGCGGGCCGGCGCTGCGCCGGCCGGCAGGCTCGTAGTAGTTCGAGCGGCTGCCGCCGCCGGAGACGGTGAGCATGTACTCGATGCCGTACCCCTCACGGCCGGTTTCCGGATCGGCGTCGGCGTCGACGTAGATGTGATGGACGGTGTCGTCGAGGTTCGGCGGCGCGGCCAGCGTGGTGCGCCACACGTAGCGGTCCTCGGCGGCGTGCGCGAACTCGACCCGCACGACGTCCTTCGTCGGATCGTACCCCTCCCGCCGACGGGCCTCCTCGGACGCCCCGCCTTCGTACACGACGGTCCACCGCTGCGGCTGGCCGGCGCTCAGGCCGAGCGCGGCCTTGACTTCGTCGGGAAGCTTGTCCCCGGCGGCAGCGGCCGAGGGAGCGGCGGCAAGGAACGCGACGGACAGGAATGCGAAGTGCAAGGAATGCATGGGGGGACCTCTTGGATTGGGGGCAGGCGTCAGGGCTTGAGCATCGTCTGCATCACGTAACGCATCGCCCGATCGCCTCCTTGCGGCGAATGCGCATGGAGAGGCCTTCCAGCCCGGGCACGTCTTTCGCCTGTGCCGTC
>SKJM01000247.1 GCA_007122045.1 Planctomycetales bacterium
CCACGTCGTAGACCAGGCGCTTCCAGGTCGGATTTTGGGCCCAGCGCTCGGCGGTCAACTCGAACGATCCCTCCAGGTACGCCCGCTGCCGGGCGCGCAACTGCTCGGCAACCTCGCGGGAGTAGAACAGCAGGCTGATCTCGAAGTTCAGTTCGAACGAGCGGATGTCCAGGTTGTCCGACCCGATGATCGCGAAGTTGTAATCAATGCTGATCGTCTTGGCGTGGAGCAGGCCCCGGTCGTACAGGTGCAGGTGCACGCCGGCGCCGAGCACGTCGTCGTAATACGCGCGCGAGGCGGCCCCCACGATCCGCTGGTCGGAGCGCCGCGGGACGATCAGGTCGACGCGAACGCCGCGAAGCACCGCCACCTCGAGCGCCTGCATGAGCGGCCGGTCGGGAACGAAGTAGGGGGTCGTGATGATGACGTGCTCCCGGGCCGTGTAGAGGGCGGCCACCACCAGGCGCTGGAAGTTCTTCGTGGCAAAGGTCGGCCCGCTGGGGATGGCTTGCACCGGTACCGCGCCGGTCACTTCCGGAACGGGGAAAATCCCCTCGTCGTCCGGGAACGCACCCGATTCGGCGTGCCAGTCGATCAAGAACACCGCTTGGAGTTCGAGCACGCTGGGGCCGGTGATCCGGACCATCATGTCGTCCCAGGCCAGGTCCTTGTGGCCGTAGTCGGCCGAAACGATGTTCTGCGAGCCGGCGTATCCCACGCGCCCGTCGATGACGGCGATCTTCCGGTGGTTCCGCAGATCGATCCGCGCCATCCGCCGCCGGAACAACCCGACCGGCAGCGCGGCGTGCACCTCGACGCCGTGGCGGATCAACTCCGGGGCGAGCCGCTTGAGCATGCGGCGCGAGCCCACCGCGTCGACCAGCACGCGGCAGGTCACGCCCCGCTCGGCGGCGCGGCGCAGCGCGTCGGAGACGCGCCGGGCGGTGGCGTCGGCCGCGTAGATGTAGACGAGCAGGTGGACGTGATTGCGGGCCGCGTCGATATCGGCGATGAGGCGGTCGATCAGCTCGTCGGTGTTGGTAATCAGGGTAACCGCGTTCCCGCCCAGGATCGGCATGTCGCCCAGCCGCTCGGCCAGCGCGACGGCCACGGAGGCCTCGGGCCCCAGTTCCGGGCGGACTACGTTCGGGTGCCCCTCGAACCGGCTGGCCACCTCGCGGAGGCGGTCCCGGGCGTGTTCGCGGGCTTCAATTCGCTTCCTCGGCAGCCGGTTCTCGCCCACCAGCCAGTACAGGAACAGCCCGAGCCACGGGATGAAAAAGATCACCAGCAGCCAGGCCATGGCCGAGGCGGGCTCGCGGCGCCGGGTAACCACCAGGAGCATGACGATTCGGAGCACCCACTCGCTCACGTATAACGCTGCGGAAAATGTGAGCATGAGCGGCGCCCCTCAACGACGGTTCCTTCGGATAGCTGGCACGGGTTCCTGCAAATGGCTGGCACGCTGCTATTCTAGCCGATTCCCGGTGCAAGCGGAAGTGAGTCGGGCCGAGTCCTGGGGCCTCAAGGCTCCCCTAGAGCTGAACCGTCTGCCCGTATTTCGGGAGGAACGCCTCGAAGCCGAGCTGCTCCCTCACCAGGCGCGCGAACGCCTCCCCGGCCTCGGGGTCGCCGTGCGTGAGGAACAGCTTCTTGGGCGGGGCCTTCAACGCCCGCAGCCACCGCAGCAGGCCCTCGCGGTCGGCGTGCCCGGAGGTGCCTTGAAGCTGCACGATCTCGGCGCGCACCAGCCGCATGCGGCCGTGGATGCGAACCTCCCCGCGCCCCTCGAGAATCTGCCGGCCGAGCGTGCCGCGGGCCTGATAGCCGGTGAGCAGGACGGTCGATTCGGGCTGCCCGATCCACCGAGCCAGGTGGTGCTTGATGCGCCCGTGCGTGCACATGCCCGACCCGGCCATGATGACGGCCGGGCCGTCCCAGTCGTTCAGCCGCTTCGACTCCTCGACCGAATGGACGATGGAAAGTCCCCGGAACCCGAAGGGCGATTCGCCGGATAGGATCAACTTCCAGGCGCCGACGTCGAAAAAGTCGCGGTGCGCGGCGAATACCCGCGTGACATCCGCCGCCATGGGGCTGTCGAGAAAGACGGGTACGGCGGGTAGCTTGCCAGCTGCCCGCAGCCGGCTCAGGTGATACACGATGTCCTGTGCGCGCTCAATGGCGAAGACCGGCACGAGCACTTTCCCGCCACGCTCGACGGTCCGAGTGACGACCTGCTCGATTTGGCCTTCGACCGCGCCGTTGTTCACGTGGTCGCGGTCGCCGTAGGTGGTTTCCAGCACGACGTAATCGGCCGAGGCGAAGGTGGTGGGGTCGCGCACAATAGGCCGGTTCCACTGGCCGACGTCGCCCGAGAAGATGACGACGCCCCGCCGGCCGTCCCCGTAGCGCAGTGCGATCATCGCGGACCCGAGGATGTGCCCGGCGTCGTGAAACGTGGCCGAGAGCCCGCCGGCCAGGCGAATCGGCTGGGCGTAAGGGACCGGTTCGAGCCGTTGGAGGGTGCGCTCGACGTCGTCCATGGTGAACAGGGGCACCTCGGGATGCTTCCCCCGCCGCCCTTCCTTACGGTGGCGCTTGCGTTTGAAGGCGGCATCTTCCGCTTGAATCTCGGCCGAGTCGCGCAGGAGCAGATCGACCAGGTCGGCCGAGGGCGCGGTGCAGTAGATCGGTCCGCGAAAGCCCTCCCGCACCAGCCGCGGCAGCCGCCCGCTGTGATCCAGGTGGGCGTGGGTGAGCAGCACGGCGTCGAGCTGCCTGGGCGGGCCGGGGGCGGGCTCCCAGTTGCGGTCGAGGTAGGCCCGCTCCTGGTACATGCCACAATCGACCAGGATCCGAACGCCGCCGGCCTCGACCCGGTAGCACGAACCGGTCACCTGCCTCACCGCGCCTAGGAACTGCAACTGCATGGAAGGGACCTCAAGGCGCCGGAGGCGGGACTGAATGGGAGAGGAATGCTCCTGCCCGGACTATTCCCCTGTGAACGGTTACGCCGTTTCCACATGCATGTTATCGGCACGAACCGCAGTTCGTCGCCAACAAAGGCCGCCGGCAGGGCGGCGCGTGCCCGGCACGTTCGCTGGATCGGCCGGACGGCGATCATGCATCGTCCGCCGGCCGGCTGCCGTGGTAGCCGTTCCACGACGCGATTTGTTCCAGCGGTTTGCGTTTCTTGGGCCGGTCCGGCGCGTCGGCGGGGTAGCCCAGGGTGAGCACCAGCATGGGCCGGCTCCGCCGGGGGATGTCCAGGAGCGAACGGATGCCGCGTTCGTCGAACCAGCCGAGAATGCAGGTCCCCAGCCCCTCCTCGGCCGCCTGGAGGCAGAAGTGTTCGGCGGCGATGCCGATGTCGATCAGCGGAAACGACTTGCCCTTCACGGCGGAACCGAGCCGGGAGGTGAGGTTGGCCGGCTCCAGGACCAACACCACGTGCACCGGCGCCTGCCGGGTGAAGTAGTTCATCGGCACAATGCCCCCCGAGGTGCGCGAAGCGACGCGGTCCTTCAGTTCCGGATCATCCACCACGATGAACCGCCACGGCTGCGCGTTGCAGGCCGACGGCGCGAGCCGGGCGGCCTCCAGGCAGCGCAGGATCTTCTCCTGCTCGACCGGCCGGTCGGAATAAGCCCGCACGCTCCGCCGCCGCGCCGCCAGTTCAAGGAATCCACTCATCGTTCGTCGGCCATTGGGGTTTGTCGGTCATTGCAGTTCGTTGAACACCAGCACCTTCGAGGCCCCGGGCGGCGCGATCTGCGAGAAGAGGTAATAGCCAATTTGGTTGGGATCGGAATTGATCGGCCACTTCACGTTCTTCGCGGCGTGTGAGCAGATTTGGGTTTTGTTCGCGGCGCTGCCGGTCCAGTACGAGCCGGAGGTCCAACTGCGCGTCTCGTGGTTCCGCTCGGGCACGTGGTCGAATCTATCTGCGCCGCCGCACCAGCAGGCCGCACGCCAGGGCCGAAAGCAGCAGCAGCCACGTGCCCGGCTCGGGCACGACGGTCAGGTACACCGAATTGCCGTAGCCTACCTCGAATCGCTTCCCGCCGTCAAGAAACCCGGCGCCGGAAAGGACCGTGACGTCGGGGTTGAACAGCCCGGCGATGTCGCCTTCACCCTGGAGGATGGTCCACGACGCGCCTAACTCGGGCCGGAAGCCGAGGTTCACGCGGATGGTGGCGTCGCCGGGACTGAGCAGGCCGCCGTCCATCTGCACCATGTCGGCCAGGCCGACATCGCCGATATCGATATCGAAGAAAGCGTCTTGGCTGAAGGTAAGGTCTCCGTCCAGGTTGAGCGTGCCCACGCTCATGCCCGGCGCAAGGACGGCGCCCGCTCCCGCCACATGCACGTTGCCGTCGATTGTGCCCTTGCCGCCGAGGGTCTGCCCGTCGGCGACGTGGAACGTCTCATCGGCCAGGCCGGTTACGCGGAGCGTGGCGCCCAGGTCGACCCGCACCAGCGGACTGGCGGCAATGTTGTTGTTCGAAGCGTGGCTCAGGGCCAGCGTGCCGGTGCTGACCAGCGTGGTGCCGGTATAGGTGTTGTTGCCGGAAAGGGTGAGCCTGCTGCCGCCCGCCTTCACGAGGTTCAAGGCGTGGTCTCCGTTGGTAATCTGCCCGCTGAAGGTCTGATTGCTGTTCTGCGTGATGGTCAACGTCGACGCGGCGTTTCCGGTGTTGGTAACCACGTGGTTGCCTGTGCCTACGCTCTCCAACGTTCCGATGGTCTGGTTGAAGCCGGCCAAATCGAACGTGGCGTTCAGCGCGCCGGTACCCAGGGGAAGCCAGGTTCCGGCGGGCAGGCTGTCGTGGGCCCCGAGTTCCAGCGTGCCGCTGAAAATGCGCGTCCCGCCGGTGTAGGTGTTCTGGCCGCTGAAGATGGTCTTCCCCTGCTCGTTCCGTATGGTCACGGAGTCCCGGGTCCCGTCCTGGATCGGCCCGGAGATTTCCAGTATGCTGCCCGCGTTGACGGCACCGACTCGGGTTCCGGTCGTTCCCCCGGGGCCGTCGAGGATCACCGGCCCCTCCCAGACATTATGGCCGTCCAGGGAACGCAGGGCTCCGCTGTAACCCGATCCGCCATCGCCGCCGATCCTGATCGCCTCGCCCGTAACGGTAATGCCGCCGGAAAGCTCCAGCCGGGCGCCGGTCGAGACTCTCGCGCCGACGCCGGTACTGCCCAGGGCGTCGCTCCGGGTGACGCGCAATGCGCCGCCTTCGACGGACACCCCAAGCGGCCCGTCCAGCGGTCCGATCGTACCTTCGAGCGTCCAGGTGCCCGAATCCTGCTTGACGACGTTCCAACCGGTCGTGATGTCGCCGCTGAGCACGCCGTCGCCGCCGCCTGACAGGAACACGCTGTTGTTCGTTCCTCGCACATTGCCGGAAACGGTGAAGGCGCCGCCGTCGGAGTGAAATCTTGCGACGCCGGCTTTGATGACGTCGCCGCTGAGCGTGAGCGCGCCGGCTCCGGTGTTGGTGATCGTACCGCTGACGGTCATGTCGCCGCCAACCAGAATGTCGCCCGAGCCGGCGAACGTGCGGTTTGCGGTGGCCGGCAAAATCAAGTCGAGATTGATCGTCTGGAGGTTCGCGCTGTGGTTGGTGATTGCCGTCGCCGTGCCCGACCAGGCCAGCGTAATGCTGTTCCCATCCAGCGTGAAGGGGCCGGCCGTGGATTCGAAGGTGATCTGTGGAAAGCTGCTGTCGGGGGAGAAGTCATTAATGGGGTTCAGGTGGTCCGTTCCGTCGAAGAACAGAAATGTACTGCTTCCCGGCGATGGGGCGGTCCCGCCCCAATTGTCCGGCGTGGTCCAGTTGTCATTTGCCCCGGCGCCGGTCCAAGTGAAGTCAGCACCGAAAGCGGTCGGAAGAAAGCCGGCAAGGCAAACTGCCGCCAGGATGGCTGCCGGGGCGAACCATGCTGCGGCGAAACCGGAAGCAAGAAGCAGCGAACGCATGATAGCACCTCCAAAACAAGCCAGATGACGGTTCGGTCGGGGGGGGCAACCGCCCGAATAATCTGATTATACTCGTTCCGCGAAGCCCTGTCAAAACTTTCTTGGAAAACGCTTGGCGCAGCGGCAAAGCCTGCGAAAGCATGGTGCGCAGGCTTCCCCTTTTCTGGGTGGAGCATTGGCCCACTTTTATTACTGTCCCGGCACCGGGCCGTACGCCTCGAACTCCCAAATGCGGGTCAGGTTGCCCGGCGTGCGGGTGACGACCAGCCGGAGCCGGTCGGTTGTCACCGCCGGGAAACGGACGTGCCAGTCGACGTTCTGGTTCTCCTCGGTCTTCGTGGCCTCGATGTCCTGATACGCCGTGCCATCGTGGTACTGCACGACGAAGTTCGTGATGGGCGTCTTCGGCCCGTCCCGGCCGCCCGCCTGCCCGGTCACGATCCGCAGCGCGCCGATCTTCTGCGGCGTCTCCCAGGCCAGTCCCACCGTATCGGGCGATTCATCGCTGCTCACCCAGCGGAGGCTGTTGTCGCTGTAGCTGACGCGCCCGTCGTTGATGTTCCCGGCCGGGTATTGCTGCGCGTTGTAGAAGCTGGAAACTTCCACCTTGGCCGAGTGCGCCAAGTTCGTCCCCGCGCCGTCGAGCCATTTCGGCGCGGCCGGAGGAGCGGGCGGGGTGGGGATGGGCAGCTTGCCCACGCCCTCGGTCATCAGCTCCTTCAACTCGTCGAGATGGTCGGTGTAGACCTGGCGGGGATCGACGTCGTGCCGCTTGCACACGGCCGCGGCCATGCCCACCACCTCGCCCACCATGCCCAGCGTCCGCATCACCCGCACCGTACCCAGCGCTACGTGCGTCACACTGATGTTCCGGCCCGCCATGAACAGGTTGTCCACATTGCGCGAGTAGAAGCAGCGGTAGGGGACCGGGTAGGGAGCGATTCGCACGTGCTCGGCCCGGGCGCGAAACTCCTTGCCGGGGAAATGCCGCTTCTGGAAATCCGTCGGGTAGTGCAGGTCGATGGTCCAGGTGGTGGTGACCGCGGCGTCGGGGAACTCGCGCTGACCGACGATGTCCTGCTGCTGGAGGATCACGTCGCCGAGCAGCCGCCGCGACTCGCGCTTTCCGCCGACGTAGGCGACCCATTCCAACTCGCGGTTGGCGTAGCGCGCTTTGTCGGGCGCG
>SKJM01000135.1 GCA_007122045.1 Planctomycetales bacterium
AAATCGCGGGCTTGGCGCTCGTAGTCGATGATGACGGGGACGATCTCGCAAATCTGCTCGATCAGTTCGTTTTCCATGCGTCCGAGCGTAATTTGATTGCTGATCTGGTAGAAGTCGCCCATCGCCTGCGATCCCTCGCCGTACAGGCCGCGGACGGCAAGGTTGATCTTCTGGAGGCTCCGGAACACCTTTTCGATTTGCCGGGTAATGACCAGTGCCGGCAGGTGGAGCATCACGCTCACCCGCATACCCGTGCCCACGTTGGTCGGGCAGGCGGTCAGGTAACCCAGCCGTTCGTCAAAGGCATAGGTGACGCGCTGCTCGACGAGGTCGTCGAGGTGATTGATTTGGCTCCACACTCCGGGCAGGTCGAACCCGCTTTGCATGACCTGGATGCGCAGGTGGTCCTCCTCGTTGATCATCAGGCTGACCGTTTCGCGGTCGTTGATGGCCACGGCGCGGGAGCCGCGGCTTTCGGCGTGTTCGCGGCTGATCAGGTGGCGTTCGACCAGGAGTTGCCGGTCGAGCAATTCGAGTTCCTCGATGTCGACGTACAGGAGGTGCCCGGAAGCTTCCAGGCTCAGCACGCGTTCGCGGAGCATCCCTTCAATGCGCACGCGGTCCTGCTCGCTGGCCCGGGTGATGAAAGGAAAATCGGCCAGGTTCCGGGCCAGCCGGATGCGGCTGCTGATGACGATGTCGGCCTCGGGGCCGGCGCCCCGGAGCCACTCGCCGCTGGTATTGGTCAGGTCACTGAGTTCCACAGACACGACTCCGCCTCGTCACGGTTGTTCGTGTACACGATTTGTTATTAGCACCTTTACCCCTAGCATACCCGATTTCGGTGTGGGAGGGAAGGGTGTCCGGTTCAAAGTGGCCACAACGGCACCCCCCCGGCCGCGCCCAGGTTAGCCCTCCTCACTCTCAATCCGACGAATTTCATCGCGCAGCTCGGAGGCCCGCTCGTACTGCTCCTGACCGACGGCCTCCTGCATCTCCCGCCGCAGCCGGATCAACTGGGTCCGCTCGGCACTTCCCTCGGCGCTGCGCAAAGGCCGTTTCCCCGTGTGGCTCGTCTCGCCGTGGATGTTCATCAGCAGCGGCTCCAACTGCTTCTGGAAGGCGGCGTAATCGTTCGGGCATCCGAGCCGGCCATGGCTGCGGAATTCGTAAAACGTCGTCCCGCAAATCGGGCACGCCTGCTTGTCGAGCCGGGCCAACTCGTCGGCGGTCTGGCCGACCGCCATCTGCTGGGCCATCTGCTGAGCCAGCACCGCCGCCATGCTGCCCGCGCTGCTTGGCTCCGGCCCCGATTGCGAGAGGTATTCTCGGGCGTGCTCTTCGCACAGGTGGACCTCCTTGGGCTTTCCACCCGTCAGTTCCGTAATGTGAAACGTGGCCGGTTTATTGCACTGCTGGCATTTCATGCGGGTCACCGCTGATATTTGATCTTTCGCATCCGAAAACCTTTGCCAAGGCAGGACGGCATGTACCCCCTCGGGCTGGGCGCGGGACTATGGGTCCCCAACCCCTGGCATTCTAACGGGCGGCCGGCGGCTGTCAAGGCGGCCGGTCCTCAGCCGGAATCAGCTTGCCGGGCTTCATCGCGCCCTTTATACTGCAAGGAGCAAGGCTCTCTGCGTTTCCCGATGGAGGCAGGCTTCGGTTCGGGCGCGATGCTCGGCGTGTCGCTGCCCGAGTTGACGCGGCGTGCACCTCGGAAACGGGAGAACCTGAAGGAAGCGGGGCCCGGTAATCGGGCCGCGAAAACCCCCAAACAGGCTAGGTCTCAGGAGCGTTCGGATGCGGTCTATTGCAGGTTCGCGAGTTCTTTGGTGTTGGCTGGCGCCTTGGTTGCTGCTTGCGGCGACCATCTCCCCTTCTTTGGGTGAAAGCCCGGATCCCGATCAGGGAGGTTGGGCCGAGCAGGAACAGTACGAGCTTTACAAACTGCTGGTCGATACGATCGACCAGGTCGAGCGAAACTACGTGAAAGACCTCGACCGGCGGGAATTGTTCGAAGCAGCCATTCAGGGGGTGCTGGGCAAGCTCGACCCCTACTCGGCGTATATCGGCCCGGAGGAACTTCAGCGGTTTCGTTCCAGCGTCGAGGCCGAATTCGGTGGGATCGGCATCCAAATCGGCCTGGAAGGCGGCCGGCTGAAGGTCCTCAGCCCGCTGGTCGGCACTCCCGCCTATCGGGCCGGAATTATCGCGGGCGACCGGATCGTCGAGATCGACGGCGAGAGCACGGAAGGTACGACCATCGACGAGGCGGTGAAACGCCTGAAGGGACAGCCCGGCACGCAAGTGCAACTGAGTGTGATGTCCGAGGGCGGCACGGAAAGGCGAACCCTCGAGGTCACCCGCGAACGGATCCACGTCGAAACCGTCCTCGGCGACCATCGCGACGCCGACGATGCCTGGAACTTCCTCCTCGATGAGCAGAACCGCATCGGCTACGTCCGACTCACCGCGTTCAGCCGCGACACCGCCCGCCGGCTGCAAACCGTCCTCCAGCAGCTCAAGACGCAGAACGTGCGGGGCTTGATTCTCGACTTGCGGTTCAACCCGGGCGGGCTGCTCAGCGCCGCCATCGAAGTGGCCGACCTGTTCATTGCGGAGGGCCGCATTGTGAGCACCACGGGCCGCAACAGCCCCGAACGCGCGTGGGACGCGAAAAAGAGGGCGACCTTCCCGAATGTGCCCATGGTCGTGCTCGTGAATCGCCACAGCGCCAGTGCGAGCGAAATCGTCGCCGCCTGCCTCCAGGACCACGGCCGGGCGTTGATCGTTGGCGCGCGCACTTGGGGCAAGGGCAGCGTGCAGAACGTGATCGAACTGGAGGACGGCGCCAGCGCCCTGAAGCTTACCACGGCCGCCTACCGCCGACCCAGCGGCAAGAACATCCACCGTTTCGACGAAACGGACGACAGCGGCGAGTGGGGGGTGATTCCCGACGAGGGCTACGAACTGAAGCTCGACGGCACCGAGTTGGCCAACCTCGTACAGGACCGACGCGAGCGCGACATCGTGCGCCCCCGCCCGGCCGCCGGCGGTGATGACGGCGGCGATGACGCCGGCGATGACGCCGGCGATGACGGCGGCGATGACGGCGAGGAAGCCGAGCCGCAGCAGCAACCCGGCCGCACCATTCCGCCCCGCACCGTGCCCGATCGGCAGTTGGACGTGGCGCTGGAGTACCTCAGCGCCAAGCTGGCCCGGGCGGACTAAGGGCATGGCGGCCGTTCCAGGGGGGACTGTCCGAATTTTCGCGGCGGCGGAGGTGTCCCGTATGGCTCACGCTACATTCGCCGCGGAAAGGGGACGGTCGCATTCGGCCGGTAAAGGGATGGGCGGACCAAGGGCATGAATGTTCTGACCCTCGAAACCACCTGCGACGAAACGTCTGCCGCCGTGGTGAACGACCGCTTGGAGGTGCTCGGCACCGTGGTGGCCTCCCAGGACGAGCTGCACCGGCGCTTCGGCGGCGTGGTGCCGGAAATTGCCTCGCGAGCCCACCTCGAACGCATGCTGCCGGTCCTCGACGAAACGCTGCGCCGGGCGGGGCTGGCGCTGGGCGACCTCGACGCCGTGGCCGTCGCCCATACGCCCGGGCTGGCCGGCTCACTGCTGGTGGGGCTGGTGGCGGCCAAGACCCTCGCCATGGCCCTCGACGTGCCGCTGGTGGCGGTCAATCACTTGCAGGCCCACATCTACGCCTGCCGGCTGGCTGCCGGTCCCGAAGTGTTCCCCTGCGTGGGGCTGATCGTCAGCGGGGGGCACACCAACCTGTACCGGTGCCTCGGACCGCTCGACTTCACCTTGCTCGGGGCCACCATCGACGACGCCGCCGGCGAGGCGTTCGACAAGGTGGCCAGTATGTTGGGGTTGCCCTACCCCGGCGGCCCGTCGCTCAGCCGCGCGGCCGTCCAGGGCGACCCGAACGCCTACCGCCTGCCCCGCCCCATGCTCGACGAGCCCGACCGGCTCGATTTCAGCTTCAGCGGCCTGAAGACAGCCGTGCGCTACCTGCTGGTGGGCCCGGGTCGGCACGATTTCGAGCAACTCGAACTCAGCCCGAAAAAAGTGGCCGATCTGGCCGCCGCTTTCCAGGAGGCGGTGGTCGACTGCCTGGTGGGCAAGGCGTTCCAGGCCCTGGCGGCGACGGGCTTGCGCACGCTTTGCGTGGGTGGCGGGGTGGCGGCCAACGCCCGGCTGCGCCAGCGTCTTGCCGAGCGGGCGGGGGACGAGTCGGTTGCACTGTACGTGGCGCCCATGGAACTATGCACCGACAACGCCGTCATGGGCGCCATCGCGCTGGAACGCATCCGCGCCGGGCAGTTCGCCCCGCTTACCCTCGACGTCAAACCGGGGGTGGTTCGGGCGTAATCGGGCGGTGTGCTTCTCAGAAGCCCGCGCCCGCTTGACCCCCCTGGTCGGGGGGCTGCGCGAACAGTTGCCCGAAGCCGGCGCCGCCGGTGCCGCCACGGCCCTCGGCGCCGGCCCCGGTTTGCATGTTGAATGTGTTCACCTGCGAAACGCCGGAGAACAGCGGCACGGCCGTAATGCGCACGTAGCGGCGGTCGGCCGATATGACGGCGGTCACGGCGAGGTTGGCGCCCTCGGGCAGGGTGGTGATGACCGGCTGGTAGCCGACGGCTCCGTGCCGGGGGAACAGCGGATGCTCGTTCGGGTTGTCGCCGCCCAGCGCCCGCCGCGCCAAGGCGTAGTCGCGCAAGGCCCGATGGTCGGCCGCGGCGGCCAACTGCTGCCCCAGCACCTGCTGGTTGACGGCCAACTGAGCCACGGCCGCGTTGGCCACCTGGTGTTCGGCCAGCGCCTCCTGGCGACGGCCCCCTTCGAGGTCGAATACCACCAGGGCCTGATCGTCCGCCAGCGGAATCCGCTTCCGCAACCGGGTCTGGCGGGGGGTGCGATAGTGCTGGTACACGTCCACGTTGACCGTTCCGGCGGTCACGTCGCCCCACACGCGCCGAAGGAGCAGCCGGTACGTGCCGTCGAAGCCTTTCGGGCAGACGTACACTTCACTGTGCACCCCCGGTTCGTCCCGGCCCAGCCGCGACATGCCGTCGCCGAGGAACACGCCGCCGGCCGTGGTCCGAGGGCTGTGCAGCGAGCACACCGTACCCGACGGCTCCTCGACCAACAGGTCGATGTCGGCATTGCCGGTCCAGGAGACGACGACGACGCAATCGCGGGCGACCGCCTCGTCGAGCGTCTTGCGAAAGGCCTTGGCCTCGGCGGCCCGGCTTTCGGCTTTCAGCCGTTCGAGGGTGGCGTTGGCCACGCGCAGGCCGACCCGCCACACCTCGTTCTGGTCTTTGGGCCACGCCTGGCCGAGGATGCCGGCCACCGCCCATTGAATGCCGTCGAGGTCGTCCAACCGCTGCGCCGAGCGGAGCGCGAAGAGGTAGGGTTCCGGCTGGACCGGCGCCGCCTGCGCCACCTGGCGGAACAGGCCGAGCGCCCGGCGCTCCATGCCCAAGTGCGACAGGAACGTGGCGACGTTCAGCATCTCTTCGGGACCGTGCGCGAAATCGACCGCCGACATCACGACCCGCTCGATCTCTTCCTGGGGTGCGCCGGCCACCTGCATGGCAAGCGCCATGGCCTCGTACATCCACGGCTGCGCCTGCCGGTGGCGCAGGGCCGCCTCAATCAGCGCGACCACCTGGGTGAACTTCTGGTCGTTCATCAATTGGCGAACGCCCTCCCGAACGGAGGCTTCGTCGGGCTGGTGGTCGGCAAAGTATGCGTCCCAGGCCGCATGGGGGGCGTTGGCATCGGCCACCGACAGGCAAAGCTCCTCCCGGGGCTCCGGCGCCCGCTCGGCCACCGAGGCCACGTTCGCCGGCGCGGGCTTGGCCGCCACGCGGAGGTCGTCCTCGACCGAGAAGAAGCCTGGGGCGGGACCGCCGGGCAGCAGGCCGGGCTGCTGCTGGGCGCCGGGCAGTACCCCGGGCTGCTGGTTGGCCGGCAGGTTGAAGAACCCGCCGCCCTGGCCGCCCATGCCTCCCATCATGCCTCCCTGGCCACCGAAGCCACCACCGCCCATGCCACCCTGGCCACCCATGGCCCCGAAACCACCGGCGCCGCCTCTCCCCGCGCCGCCGAGACTGCCGAAACCGCCTTGGAACGCCGGCTCGCGGATCGGCAACACGAGGTCGGCCACCGGGTATACCTTGGTGGACAGCCGGTTCTCGGCCTCCTCCGGCGTGGTGATCAGCAGCACTTCGTCCTCGATCACGTAGGTCAGCCCGGGATCGCGAAGGGTCAGCCGGAGCGCCGAACGGAGCGTAACACCGCGAAGGTTTCTCGTAATCGGCATCGCGGTGTCCAGGCCCATGTCGTCCAGCGCCCTCGTGTCGATCTGGATTTCAATGTCGTGAAGGTCCTTCAGGTAGTCGATCACGTCCTGAAGCGGCGTTTCGATGAACTCCAATTGGGTCGGCGAATCGAGCGCGTCCAGGATGCGACGCTCGGCCGGCCCCCGGCCGGCCAAGTCCATCGCACTGTACCGCTCCACCCGCAAGGCGGAGAGTTCCCGCCACACTTCCGCGGGGGGGTACACCAGCGGCGGTTCGTCGGGCATCGGCATCGCCGATCGCTCGATCTCGTAGATCACGTCCATGAAGTTCCGCTGCTTGGCGACTTTCAATTCCGTGTTCCGCGCCTCGTAGCCGACGAATCGCGACCACAACGCCGCCGCCGGGGCCACCGGGTGTTCCGGCATGATTCGCGCCACTTCCTCGGCCACGTCTTCTTCCGCCAGCCGGTAGCGGCCCTCCTGCATCAGCGAATTGAACCGGTCCATCAAGTGCTTTACCCGCGTCTGCTCCCGCATCAGGTTGTCGAGCACCATCTCCTGCTCCCGGCGGAACGCCCTCCGCTCCAGTTCCCGTTGGCGCTGTTCCTCGAGGAACTCCTGGCGGCGAGCGGCCTCGCGCAGTGAGGCCTCGATGACGCCGACCAACTGGTTGCGCACGTCGGGCCGCAACTCCGGCGTTTGACGCACCCGGTCCAACTGGAGCTTCAACTGCTGGATGGCTCCCACCGGGTCATCGCCCATCTGGCCGCGGGCACGGTTGATGGCCTCGCGGGCCTCGGCCTGAATTACTTGGG
>SKJM01000481.1 GCA_007122045.1 Planctomycetales bacterium
GAGGGATCGGGCAACTTGTTCAGCAGATCGAAGGTGAGGACGATGCGGTTGGTGGCGTCCAGCGGGATCAGGGTCTTCGTCGACGGCGAGCGAAAGACGGCCCTCGCCGCCGGCGGATCGCAGTAGATGTTGAACTCGGCGGTCGGCGTGATGTTGCCCGGCCCCGACACCGTGCCGCCCATCATAATCAGCTCGCCGATCAGGCCGGGCAGTTCGGGGTCGCGTTGGAATGCCCGGGCGATATTCGTCAGCGGCCCGAGCGCGATGATCGACACGGAGCCTGGGGGGGCACTGCGGACCTGATCGCAGATGACCTTTTCGGACGGATGGACGTGGTGGAGTTCGGCCACGTCGAAATCGGCCCCGCCCAGTCCATCGTTGCCGTGCAGGTTGCGCCCGTCGACCGGGAGCCCATTGTCGGGGGGCGATGCAGCCCCCAGGCGAGGCCAGCGCGGCGGGTCGAGCTGCTCAATGATCGCCTGAACGTTGCGCGTCGCCTGCGCCGGAGCAACGTTCCCCCCCACGGCCGTTACCGCCAATATGTCCATGTGGGGGTTGAACAACGCCAAGCACAGGGCCATGGCGTCGTCGATGCCCGGGTCGCAGTCGAGAATCACCTTCCTGGCCATCGGCTCGGTTCCTTCTGTGGTGGTGTTGCCAAATCGAAATCAATGCGTGTCGGGGGGCGATTGTACACACAACCAGCCACGTTGGCAATATCCATGGGAGAAAAACGTCACCGCATAGCCCTTCACCGTGCGGTCTCCGGGCGCTTTCCCCCGCACCCGCACTGGTCCCGCTCTTCGGCTTCGACCGCCGAGACGATCCAATCGGCCGCCGCGCGGATGTCGGGCACCACCACCTCGTGGCCTCGCAGCTCGCCGAGATGCTTCCGACCATGCCCCGTGCACAAGTAAACTCCGCGGGCCCCGGCCCGCTCGGCAAGCTCGACATCGTGCGGGTGATCGCCCACGACGAAGGAGTGGGCGAGGCTCACGCGGAACTGTTCCGCGGCTCGGTGCAGGAAATGGGGGTTCGGCTTGATGCACGTGCAGGCGTCGGCGCGGCGGTGCGGGCATACGTACACGGCCGCGATTTCCACGCCCGCGACCGCCAACTGGCCCACCACGTGGGCGTTGACCCGCTCCGCGTCGGCGCGGCTGATCGTGCCCTCCGCCACGCCGGATTGGTTGGTGACGATGAAGAACAGGAACCGGTCGCGCAGCCGGCGGAGGGCGCCGATCGTATCGGGAAAGAGCACCGCCTCGCCGGGGTCGGCCAAGTGCCCTCGATCCTCGATCAGCGTGCCGTCGCGGTCCCAGAAGACCGCTGGCCGCCTGGTTTCAGTTTCATCCACGGGTCGTTCCCTCGCTGAGGCGAGCGGCCGAAAGTCGTATACCATTCCGCAGGAGGGGCATGTGCCACTTTTTGGGTGGTCATTCCTGTCCGTCGTGCGGGGGACGGACAGGGATGTCCGTCCTACAGCCCGCCACCGACCTGCCGCTCGCCCTATTGGCTCAGGTCGGCGCTGGGCAGGAACGCTTCATAGTCGGCGGTGGCGCCGCCGTCCAAGCAACATTCGACAATCCGCTGTCCCAACGTGTCCAGTCCCGTCTTGAGGAAGCTCCGCACCTCCCGGAGGAAGAATTCTCGCAGAATCGCCGCGCCCTGGTCGTAGCCCTCCGGGCCCACTTCCGCCTGTTCGTCGACGCGCAAGAGCCACGTGGGAAGGATCGTCCCCTCGACCTGCATCGTCTTGAGCGTATAGCCCAACAAGTGGCACCGGGCCGGCTGCAACTTACCCTGCGGAAACTTGGCAACGCCCCGCCGCCCAAGGTACTCGCGCGCGATCCATTCCGGCATGAACCCGACCGACCAGGCGCCGACGTGCTGGTTCGGGGTCAGGCAGTAGCGCACCTTCGGCGTTCGTTGAATCTGCCGCAGCAGCAGGTTCGCGTGATCGAGCAGTCGGCCGGTGGCGAACGGCCAGTACGACCCCACCCCCTCGCTGGTCAGGCCTGCGCTGTCGGTAATACTCGGATTCGCGTGTCCCCGCGGCGCCACCAGCCGCCACAGCCACGCCAAGGCCGGCGGCAGGATGTGCAGGTATCCGATAATGCCGTACGTCGGATGCTCCGCCGTGCACGGGGGAGTGCGGACGCCGAAATTGCGAATCATCACCTCCACGGTCTCGTTCACCACATTCGGCACGAAACGGCGAGGCAGGACCACCCGCGGGTTCGGGCACGGCACGCCCGGCTTGTCCTCGATGTGCTCCCAAATCAGGCACGTGGCGTCCGGTACGCCCCGCACGTTCAGGAAGATCAGCGGCTCCGGCGGGTGCACCGTCAGTTCTTCGAGGTGCGGGTCGGTGCCGTAATGCCGAATATGGTCGACCCGGACGAACCAGGCCTGCTCGGCGTCGTAGGCCCGCAGGTATCCCGCCCCGTTCTGCACTTCCGGGTGGCACATGGCCATGTCGTCGGTCACCGGGTGCAGGGCGCAGGCCTGATTGAGGACCAGCCGCCGCTCTTCGCCGGTGACCACGTTGCGGCCGAGCAGCAGGCGCCCGTCCTCTTGCCGGTGCACGTATTCGAGCATCTCGCTCTTGCCCGACCCGCTCGCTCCTTCGTGCATAATGGTGGTGACGTTATCGTAAGGGGTTACCACCTGGACGGTCGACGCGTGCAGGGTGAGCCACTTCTCGTCCTCGCCGATGGCCAGCAGCACCCCGTACACGCCCTTCTTGGCGCTGGGGCCGGGATACAGGTTGTACGAGAAGACCTCGTGCACGTGCTCGGTCCGATTATGCACGACCACCTGCTTACCGTCGAAGTGCGTATGGCGGAACGGTGGGGCCACGTACACGGCCGCCCGCACGCGGAAGTTCGCCGGCACGCGGTCCGGCGGGAGCATCTCCTGCAAGTCGGCCAGACCGCCGATGAAGAACCCGGCGTTCTTCGGCGCGATCAGCAGCGCGCCGTGCCCGGTGCGCGGGTCGAAGCCGCCGAGGATGAACGCGAAGACGGCCAGGTCCTGTTCCTTCAGCCACTGAAACGTGTCGTCCCGGAGCGGCGCGAACGGTTCGCCGAACCGGTTCTGGTACGACAGCTTGTCGGTGGGTCGGGCGTCGCCGATGACGGAGCATTCGGGATCGCGGCGGCGCATGTACGGCTCGGCGTAGTTGACCGCCACGCCGTTGCGGCATTTGGCTACCGTGGCCTCAACGGTCCGCCCCCTCCCAGATATGTCGTAGGCTACCTCGAACTGACCGCTGGGCTGCCCGCCCATGGCCAGCGAAAGCACCTCCTCGCGGCTGCGGGGGAAATACAGCGATCCGGCGTGCCGGAGCACGTCTTCAATCTGTTCGGGCAGGCCGAGTTCCTGCCATTGCTGGGAAATATCCACGGTTTGCATCAATCGTCGGTCTCCGATGATCGGAATCTTCATCTTCGGGGCCGTCTGTGCCACGTCCAGGGGGTATCCTCGCCGGCGCACCAAAAAGCCGAAGCTCGCCCCGTGGCGTCGCTCCGGCTTTCACTTTCAATCCGCCCCCTTTTAGGGGCGGCTCGAACCTGAAATGCCTCCTTCCGGCCGTACCACAACCGGGGCGACCGCGCCCCGGAGCCGTGCCATCCGGCCCGGTCCAGTCAGTAATAATTATAGCATTCGCACGCCGCCGGTCCAGCACTTCGCTCGAAAAACGTGCGAGCAGCCTGCTATCGGCCGATGTTGCCCCGCTCGGCGACGCTGCCGCCGCGCCGCCGGACGGGCGTGCCGATTTTGGGACCGCGGAAGTAAATGCCTTCCAGTGCGGTGCGGCCGCCGGTGATGTCGAACCCGACCTCGGGCTGGGCCATGAAGTACATCTGCTGAAACAGCACGCTGCTGCCGTGTACTTCGTATTACGTGGGCCCGCCGCCGAAACTGATGGTGTTGAAAAAGCGCACCGAGGCCTCGCCGCCGGCGCCCGATTCCATCGTCGCGTGCAGCGAACCCTTTTGGCCCCGGGCCAGGTTGTGCGACGACAGGTTGATCACGTCGACGCCCGAGGGGCCGGTGCCGCTTACTCGTGCATGGTGGTTCGCGGGCCGAAGACGATGCCGCGATACGGGTTCACGAGCGTGACTTCCATGACGGTCACTGAAATCGGTCCATCGGAATAAACCCGGTGGTGCCGCGTGTCTTTCTGGCGAAAATTGCCAAGCTTCACTAGTTTGTGCACCTGTACACACTGATGAACACGTCCACTTTACAAAACTCCAGGTTGTACCGGCGTTATCAAGAACGATGTTCTTGAAGGCGGCTATTCCGGCTCGGCTTTCTCTGCAATGGTAATATCGTGGCGGACGCGGTCGCGGTAGCGATCCCAAGAGAACGGCGTCGAGCCGGTGTGAATGAGCGGCGTATCGCCGTACATCGGCTTCGTCACGTCGGCCAGCGTATCCCAGTGCTCGGCCGCTCGGCGCAGGCGTGCCACGGCTTCGGCCCGGTCGCTCGGCTCAGCGGTGTGCCGGAACGTCTGCAAGGCAATGCCTCCGCGCAGCTTCTCGCCGAAGTAGAGGCTCAGTTGGGCCCAGGCGCGGATGTCGGCCAGCTCGAACGCGACGGAACCGGGAGCGTCGGGCGGCAGTTCCAGCCGGTCGAGCCGCTCGAGCGCACCCTCGGCGTCGCGCTGGAGGGCGTCGGCCAGCGCCGCCGGCGTGATCCGCTCCGCCGCGATGTTCGTCCGTTCAGCCGCCAAGCGGACGTACTCGGCTATCGACATGTAGTCGGGATCGAGCGGCGGCTGGTGGATCAACTCGTCGACGGAGATGAACGGCGACGGATCGCGCCACTGCGGCCCGCCCCGAGGGCCCCGCGGCGCAAGGAAGCCCTCGCTGTAGAGCGTGAAGTCCCACGTCGATCGGTGCAGCGAGGCGAGCCGCAACGGCATCCGGCTGACAGCCTCGTAGGCCGGCAGCAGCACGTCGCCCGTGCCGGCGCCGTACCGCGCGTCGAACGCCCGCGCGAACACCGCGTCGGGCGTGGCCGGGTCGTACAGCAGGCGGCCCCAAAGCATGTAGTACAGCCACTGGCGCTGGAAGGCGTAGCGCCAGTCGATGCGCGGGTCGGGCCGCTGCAAGTAATCCTTGGCGGGAATGTAGCATTCCGACCCGACAAAGTAGCCACCTACGTAATCCTGCCCGTTCAACGCGATGTGGCGCCGGATGAAGCCCGGCTCCCCCCAGCGCAGCCGGAAGAAGTCCTCGTTGCGCATCATCCAAGTCATCCGGTAGTTCGTCGGCGGCGGATTCCAGTACGTGTCGGCCAAACTGCCGCCGTGAACGATTGCCAAATGCGGCGACGAATGGGCGTGCGACCAGTTGAACTTGAACTCGACCCAAATGGGCCCGGGCAGTTCGAGCCGCTCGATCGCCTCGCGGGTGAGCCGTTCGGTGGCAACGCTGGTCGAGCCGCCCGAGCCGGTGCCGGCGGAAAGCGGAGCGCGGTAGATGAGCCGCGCCGGGCGATCGGCCGCTTTCATGCCGGCCAGGAACGTCCGATCGATCCAGTCGCGGCGCTGCTCGGGCGTCATGCCGCCCATCCCCTCGCCCAGCGTAATGCCCAGCCCGGTCAGGTCGGGGTACTCGTTGATGACCTGCGCGACGCATTCGCGGGTATAGCGCTCGACCAGTTCCGACGTATCCCCCTCGCCCCAGTAGTGCTTCTTCGCGCTGTGGGGCGACACGCCGTGCGCCTCGGAAAACTCCGGCGACACGAAGATGTTCCAGTTGACCACGTACGTGTCGATGCCGCGGTCCTTCGCCATGCGGAACAGCGCCCGCCAAAACGCCTGCCACTCGGCCAGTTCCTCGTCGGAAAAGCCGCTCGCCTCGGGGAAGTTTTTCGGCCGGATCATCCACGTGAACGGGTGCAGGCTCCAGAGCGTGAGCGCGTTGAACCGGTTTTCGGCCATCATGTCGAGGAATTTTCGCCAGAACTCCAGGTCGCGCACGGTCTCGTCGTGGAGCTGGAGCGACTCGTGCCGCCGGTACGACATCCAGGGCAGGTTGAACTTCACCGCGCGGAAGGGGAACCGCGGCGCGGCCGTTGTCGGCTCGATCCGCCCGAGCGCCGTGCCGTGCCGAAGCCGCTCGGCCACCTCGAGCGCGCCGTACATCGCGCCGGTCGCATCGCCCCCGACGATCTCGACGGCCGCGGTTTCGCCGGCCGCCGTGCGCCGGATGGCGAACCCCTCGGCGGGCAATTGCGCGTCGTCGGCCGGTTCGATGCCGATGGCGATTCTCGCCGTTGCAGCCGCCACGCGCCCCGGAGGCGTTGCTGCGTATCCGGCCTGCTCAAGAGCCGCGCGCAGGCGTTCGGCCCCGAAGGCGACCGGGGCGGTGCCGGCATCGAACTCGAGGACGACGCGCGGGCGAGCATCGCCTTCCGACTCTCGGGCCGGCGCCGCGCCGCGAGCAGGCCCGACGGACCCAAACGTGATTCCGAAAAGGGCAATGCCCGAAAAAAGCCATTCCGTGCCAAGTCGTTTCATCATTTCACCGGAGCGGTCGGAGTTCGATGTCTTTGAAGGCGATGCGCAGGCGGTCGCTTCGGTGCAGTTGCAGCGCGATGAAGCCCTTCATGCCGACGTTGTATTTCTCATGCCGCTCGTCGTCGAGCACGCCCGCACCGTCGTAGTCGGCAATGACAATGCCGTTGATGTTCGTGAGAATGCGCGTGCCCTGGCATCGGATGGTCACGTCGTTCCAGCCGTCGCGGTTCCATTTCCACTCCTCGGGTCCTTGGTCGGGCCGGATCCGCCAGCTTTCGAGCGACGGGAAGATCCAACGCTTGTGGCCGCGCGTCTCGTCGTAAATCAGCCCGGACCGCCAGCCGCCCGGCGGGTGGATGTCCACTTGCGGACCGTCGAGCCACTCCGCCTCGTCGTCGTAGCGCGAGCGCACCTGGATGCCGGAGTTGCCCGGCGAGTCGGCATACGACCGCACTTTCATACGCAGCTCGAAGTCATCGTATTCCCGGTCGGTCATCAGCCACACGTAATCGTGGCCGGTGCTGTGCATCGAGTCGCACACGATGGCGCCGTCCTCGACGGTCCAGAAGTTCTTGTCGCGGTCGGCC
>SKJM01000450.1 GCA_007122045.1 Planctomycetales bacterium
AGCGACACCGACGGCACGGCCGCCTACACGCACGACCCGGCCAGCCAGCTTACCGCCGCCGACTACACGTACCAGCCCGCCGTTCCCGACGAAGCGTACACCTACGACGTAACCGTTCACGGGGGACTGTCCCCTTCAACCGGTAAGGGGACAGGTCCATTTTTCGGGCATCGTCTTTCCGGAAGAACAACGCCAATGGGCCGAAAAATGGACCAGTCCCCGGCCGGCCCGCGAACGGTTACCCTCCGACGGCACGTACCGCTACCTGTACGACGCCGAGGGCAACCGCACCGCCCGATTTCTCGACGCCGACCAGAGCGGCACGATCACCGCGGGCACCGTGCGCGACCTGGCCGCCTACGACGCCGGCCTGGACGAAACCACCATCGCCAACCACCGCATCTACCACGCCTTCGGCGCCATCGTCGATGAGACCGCGCCCACGGTCGAGCACCTGTTCGCCTTCACCGGCCGCCCGCTGGACCTGGATACCGGCACCTCCTTCCCACCAAGTCGCGGGAACGCTCCGTCCGCTACCGAAACGGCATTTCGCATTTGACGGGTAGTCGCTTTGATCCGGACGTTTTCGGCCGGCCGCGGCGCAGGAAAATCATCCCAGTCCCAAAAAAAGAATGAACCATTTGGGGCGGTGGCGCATCTTAAGAGATAGTTGCGGCGATCGCCGGGCCGGCGGAGACGGAACGAACCCATGCAAAGCGAGAGGTTCCGTCTGCGACCGGCCGCGGGAACGTCGCGCGGTGTGGCCCGCGGACCACGGCAGAGGATGGGAACGGCCGCGGCTGCGGAGTGGAGAGAAACGCGGAGGACCCTGCGGCGGGGAACGAACGGCCCTTTGGGCGGGTAAGCGAGGGGGAACGACGATGATTGCCACGACGATCCTGTTTATTCTGCTTGGAATCGCGGCGGCGACCGACGTATGGCGGCGGCGAATCTACAACTGGACGACCTATCCGGGCATGGCGGCGGCCTTTGCGTGCAGCGGGGCGGTCGGCTTGGGATGGCGGAGTCCGGAGGTTCAGACCGTGCTCGGACGGACCTCGTTTGGTGAGAGTGTTGCCGGGTTGCTCGTGTGCGGGTCGGTGATGCTCGCGTGCTGTGTCCTGTTCAACGTCGGCGGCGGCGACGTGAAGCTGATTGCGATGCTCGGCGCGTTCCTGGGCCCGAATCGGGGCGTGGAGGCGATGCTTTGGACTTTCGTGGTCGGCGGATGCGTGGGCGCGACGGTGCTGGTGATGCGGATCGGGCCCGTGGAATCGCTCCGGCGGGTGTTCGTTCATGCGTGGTCGGCGCTCCGCGTGGGATACATCAGCGGTCCGACGAGCGAGGAGCGCGAGCATCTTCGTGCCCCGTTGTTCCTGGCGCCGTGCGCCTTGGCGGCGGCGGCGATCGTGCATTCGGGGTGGGGATAGGAGGGTGTTTTGCGTGGCGCGTGCCACGGCGGTCATGGGGCAGGTGTTCCGGAAGCGGACTTGCCCGGAGCCATGCGGTTCTTCTGAGAAGGAGATGACGACATGAAAGGGTTGACCGGACTGATGGTTGCAATTGCTCTGGGGGTGGGGGCGGGCGTGTTGAACTGGTTCTACCTGGTTCGGCAGTCGCAACGGGCGGAAACGGTCGCGTTCATCGGCATCCATGCCGATCAGTACGTCGGTCGGGGCGAGCAACTACGAAACGAGCACTTGGTGGCGGTGAGCGTGCCGCGGGAAGCGGTGGGCAATCTGCGCGAGTTTGCCGTGCTCGACGCGGCCCGGGCGACCGTGGTCGGGCAGGCGGTGGCGCGGCCGATCGACGGAGGCAGGCTACTGCTGCAAGACGACCTGGACACGCCGCCGCCGAAGCTCGCCCTGGGCGAGGACGAACGCATCATGTGGATCCCGGTCGACAGCCGGTCCTACGTACCTTCGCTCATTACGCCCGGCGACATGGTCACCTTCAAGGTGGCGCGCATGGCGCCCGCGTCGGCTGCGGGCTCGGCCGATCCGGAGACCGGGCGGCCGCCGGCGCCGGCGGGGCCGGTCGAGCGTATCGGCCCGTTCAGGGTCCTTTCGGTGGGCAACCGGCTGGGCAGCGCCGAGGTGATGCAGGCGGCGAAGATCCCGCAAATGCAGGAGAACGTGCTGGGCATCAGCATCACGCCCGAGGTGGAGGGCCGGGCCGACCGGCTATGGGCATTGGTCCAGGCGGCCGACTTCCGCAGCGCGGGCATCGAGAAGCACGGGGCGCCGAAGGCGCCGGCCCTGTCGCTTTCGGGGAGGAGTCCATGAACCTCGTCGCCGAAACATGGCTGGCCAGTGCGATGATGGGCGCAGCGGTGGGCTGGGGGTACTTCGCCCTGCGCGGGCACCTGGTCCGGGCGCTCGACGCGGTGGAGAACGACCTGTCTGAGAAGCTGCGGCGGCTCCGGGCGTCGACCCGCGGGCTGCGGCGCGGGATTGTCGTGTGGCTGGTGGCCGTGGCCGTGGTGTTCTTCGCCTTCTGGCTACTGCTGGACAGCCTGGTGTTCGGCGCGCTGGGGGCGGCGCTGCTGCTAGCCGGCCCGTGGTGGCTGATCCGCCGCATGGCCGAGCGGCGCCGCCGCCGGATCGAGGACCAGTTGGCCGACGCCATGGTCACGCTGGCCAACGCGGTCCGGGCGGGCCTTTCGCTGGCGCAGGCGATGGAAATCCTCGCTTCGCAGTGCCCCAAGCCGCTATGCGAGGAGTTCCGGCAGATCGTCGGTGAATACAATCTGGGCAAGCCGCTGGAGCAGACGCTGCGCGAGGCGAAGGCGCGGCTGCGGAGCGAGAACTTCGCCCTGTTCGCGGCGGCCATCCTGGCCAGCCATGAGAGCGGCGGCCGGCTGAACGAAACCGTCGAGCGAATCGCCGGCAGTGTGCTGGAAATGCAGCGGCTGGAGCGGAAGGTGCAGTCGGAAACGGCGCAGGCCCGAAAGTCGGCCGTATACATGGCCCTGGCGCCGGCCTTGATCCTGGTGGCCTATTATTTCATCGACCCGGCCAATACGATGTTGCTGTTCACGAGTGTGCCGGGGCAGGTCATGCTGGCGGTGGCCGTCGTGCTGAACGTGGTTGCGTACTTTTGGGCGCAGGTGGTTCTGCGTCCGGATTTGTGAGGACATCATGATGCTATTCGCTGGCAGCGACGCCTCCCTCACCGCCGCCCGGTTGATTGCCTGTGGGGCGATGGGGCTTCCCGTGGGCCTGCTTGGATGGTGGCTGGTGCGCGCGCTGCAGAGCCACGACATCGAGCAGGGGACCGAATGGCGCTACGACGTCAGCCGCATCAACGAGCTGCGCCGCGCCGACGCCGTGTTCCGCCTGCTGCAGCCGGCCGTGCAGCTCTTGGCGCGGTTCAACCGGGGCGCGTTCCGGGAGGCCTTGCCCGAGGTGCAGCGGCACATCCACGCGGCAGGCCTCTCGCGGTTCTGGGTGGCCGAAGAGTATCTGGCCAAGCTCCAAATCATCGCTTTGCTGCTCTCGCCGGTGTACGTGTATGTGTTTTACTCCTGGCTGGGGGCTACGGGGTTGCCGGTGGCCCTACTGGCCGTGCTGGCGACCGTATGGCTGTTGCGGCGCCGGCTGGCCTCGCGGGCGGCGACACGGCTGCTGGAAATCAAACGTCGCATGCCGTTCCTGCTCGACCTGCTCACGCTGCTGATGGAGGCCGGATCGCCGTTCCTCCGGGCGCTCGGTGAAGCGGTGGGCGAGTTCCATGGCCATCCGGTGGCTGAGGAGTTCGGCCGCGTACCCGCCGACATCCGCATGGGCAAGACCCGCCAGGAGGCCTTTCACGCCCTGCGCGCCCGGCTGGCCGACGACGAGATCACCAGCATCGTCGGCTCGATCCTGCAGGGCGAGCAGCTCGGCACCCCGCTGGCCCGCGTGTTCCGCACCCAGGCCGACGTGCTGCGGCTGAAACGTTCACAGCGGGCGGAAACCCTGGCCGGCGAAGCGGGGGTGAACATGCTGCTGCCCGCCGTTCTGGTGATGGCCGCCACCGTATTGATCATCCTGGGCCCGTTCCTGTTGAACTTCCTCACCTTGGGACTCGCGTTATGACCTCGCATGCCACGGCAGTACACGCAGGTGCATTGCATGCAAAAGGGCGCGCGTGGAACAGGCCGCGCCGGCCGGACGATTCCCGCGGGAGACCATCCGCCCCGTGAGTATTGGTGACCGCCCATGGAGCCCATCCAGCGCTATGAAATCGTCGATAGGATCGCCACGGGCGACTTCGCCGTGGTGTACCGGGCCCGCGACCTCGATCTGGGCCGCGCGGTGGCCGTGAAGCAGATCCACGCGCAGTACCTCTCCGACGCGCAACAGTTGGCACGCTACTGGCAGGAGGCCCAGTTGCTGGCGTCGCTGCAGCATCCGAACATCCTCACCGTATACGACGTGGTTCGGCCTCGCGGCTGGCTCATCCTGGAACTGATGCTGCGGAGCCTGACGCCGGAAGCTGAAGGGGACGGCATCGCCGTGGGCGCGCTGCGGCGCGTGCTTATCGACTGCTGCGAGGCGCTCCGCTTCCTGCACGCCAACGGGGTGATCCACGGCGACATCAAGCCGAGCAACCTCCTGCTGGACGCCCAAGGCCGCGTCGTGGTGGGCGACTTCGGGCTGGCCCGGCGGGCCAGCAATGAGCAGGGAAGCCTGCTGAAAGGCACCACGAAGTACATGGCGCCGGAGTTGGTGTCCGACCAGTTCGGCGGGTCGGGGCCGGCCAGCGACCTGTACTCGCTCGGGTTCACCGCCTACGAGCTGATGTGCGGCAAGCAGTTCGATACGTTGTTCCCCGGGCTGAGCAGTTTCGGGCGCGACCGGCAGATCGCCTGGATGATGTGGCACGCCGCGGCCGATCGGCGGCTGCCGGAGATTGGCACGGTGCTGGAAGGCGTGCCGGAAGACCTTGCGCAGGTGGTTGAGAAGCTCGCCGCGAAGGATCCGGCCCGCCGATACCGCTCGGCCGACGACGCGCTTTGCGACCTTCGTTCAGGCTTCCACGACGCCCCGGGGACGGTGGAGGAGGATGCAGCGGCGGCCCGGGCTGCGTGTGGGACCGAAGTCCGAAAGAGGCGACGTACTCGCCTGAGCGCCGTTTCGGCGGCGGCGTGCTCGTTGATGTTGTCGGTGGCCATGTTGATGCCCGGCGGCGAGGAGAAGGCGCCCCCGCCGCCGCCGGAGCCGCTCCGCGGTGTGGTGCAGACCGTGTTGGAAGGCAAGCGGCGGCTGGTGGTCGAGGCGGCCCGCGACGGAAGCGTCGAAGAGGTCGACTTCCGGCCCGGCGACCGGTTTTTCGTCAACGACCGGGAGATCACGCTGCGCGACCTGCTCGCCGGCGACGAGGTGGAAGTGACCGAGTACCGCGGGGAGACCGGCCGGCGCGTCCAGGAGGTTCGGGCGACGCGCCCGGTGGCCCACGTGGGCTTCGTGGCCGAAGTGAAACCCGAGGAGGCCGCGTTCCTCCTCACCGTCACCGAAGGCGAGGAGAAGGGCGAGGAGTGGACCATCTACATTCCCGGAGAGGTGCCCATCGTGTTCAACGGCCAACGGGAGCGTGACGGCCGGCCCGTGGTTCTGGCCGACCTTCAGATGGACGACCGCGTCACCGCGCGGCATAAAGGCACCTCGACCGGCCGCGTGGCCACCGAGTTGAGCGTGCTGCGGGTGGTGGAAACCGAGGGCGTGCTCCGCGAAGTCGACGCTACGAAAGGCGAGTTGGTGCTGGCCTCCGGCCCCGACGACGCCCCCCTGCTGCTGCGCCTGTCGCTGGCCGAGAAGGCTGAGGTGACGCTGAACAACCGCCGGGTGTTGGACGAGCAACTGCTCCGCCCGGCCGACTTGCAGCCGGGCGACCGGGCCACCGTGGCCCATGACACCCGGGCGTTGCGCGTCGACGCCTACCGCATACTGGGCACCGGCGGGACGGTCGAGCAGGTGCACGTCGAAGCCGGCACGATCGACGTGCGGGAGGAGGGCGCGGCGCGGGGCCGGAGTTTCCGCGTCGGCCACCGGTGTGAGATCACGCTGGCCGGGCAGCCGGCCGAGCTGGCCGATCTGCGGCGCGGCGACGAGGTGGACATCACCCATGACGCCCCCGGCGCGGCCAGCCCGGAGCCCATCGCCTTGACGGCCCGCCGGCCGGCCGATGGGCGCCGCTGGGCCCTGCTGGTGGCGAACCAGGAGTTCGACGACCGGCGTCTGTCGCCGCTCGGGCACCCGGTGTCCGATGCCCGGCTATTGCGCGACATGCTCATCAACCGATACAAGGTGCCGGATACGCAGGCGCTGCTGTTTACCGACGAAAGCCTGGTGCGGCTCGAGCAGGGCATCCCCGACGTCCTTCGCCGGCTCGGCCCAGCGGACCGGCTGCTGGTGTACGTGGCGGGCCGCGGATACCGGGACGAAGAGGATGTGGTGTACCTGGCGCCGAAGAACTTCGATTTCTCACGCATGGACGCGACCGGGCTGCCACTTCAGTGGCTGGTCGATGAACTGGAACGGTGCGCCGCTGGTGAGAAGCTGCTGCTGCTCGATGCAAACCCGGCGGGCGACGGCGCCGATATTGAGCGCCAACCTTCCGGGGCCGAGATGTTTCGCACCCTGAGAACCCCACCCGGGCGGGCACCGCTGCGCACGGTGACGGCGATGGCCGGGACCAGCGAGGGGGAGCGCGGGGTGGCACTCGACGGAGGCCAACGGAGCCTATTCGCCGCGATGCTGGCCACGGCCTATGCCGGCGAGGCCGACAAAAATCGCGACACCCGCATCGAACCGACCGAGCTGTTCGCCTACCTCAGCGAGTCGATGCCGCGTGCGGCGGAACGCCTTTCCGCCGTGCAGACGCCGCACCTCGTGCTGCCCGACGACCGGCCGCCCCGGTTGAGCGAGGAGGCCAAGACGGCCATCCGCCGGCTGGCCATGCACCTCCGCGCCGCGCAACTGAATCCGGAGACGATCTATCCCGACTACGCCGCGGCCCGCGAACTGGCCGGCGAAGAATTGGAACCGCGGCTGATATACGGCTTGCTGCTTCTGAAAGCACGGGACCGGAACGACACGGTGCCGCATTTCGAGGAACTGAGCCT
>SKJM01000254.1 GCA_007122045.1 Planctomycetales bacterium
CCCCGGCTGGCGGCCGATCCGCCTGCCTCGGGCCTGGATTGGGGATAACAGCACGGGCCGGAGCCGAGTTGCAGGCTATCCGGCCCGGTAGAGGTGAGGCTGGGGCGTTCGGCCGGCACGATCAACCGCGACGCCCCGCCGCTCGGCCAGGGCATACAGCGGCCGGCGGCAGCTTTCGACGTAAATGCGTCCGAGGTACTCGCCGGCGATTCCCAGGCAGAGCAACTGGAGGCCGCCCATCATGGCCATGGCGATGAGCACCGCCGCCGTTGCCGAAGGCCACGCGCCGCCCGCGATGCGCATGGCGGCGCTTGCCAGCAGCCCGCCCATGCCGGCCAGGCAGGCCAGTGCGCCGGCGAACGTTGCCAGCCGGAGCGGGAGGGTGGAAAACGACAGGATGCCGTCGGCGGCAAGGCGCAGCATGCGCCGCAGGGGATAGTGGGTGTGGCCGGCGGCGCGGGCGGCGCGGTGGTAAGGGACAGCAATCTGCCGGAAGCCGAGCCAACTGACCATGCCGCGGAGGAAGCGGTGCCCTTCGCGCATGCTGCCCAAGGCGTCGACCACCTTGCGGTCGAGCAGGCGGAAGTCGCCCGTGTCGAGCGGGGCTTCGATGCTGGCCACCGCGTTGAAGATGCGGTAGAACGCCGAGGCGGTGCCCAGCTTGAACACCGATTCGCCGTCGCGCGCCAGCCGGCGGCCGTAGGCCACGTCGTAGCCCTCGCGCCAGCGCTGGACCATGGCGGGGATGACCTCCGGGGGGTCTTGCAGGTCGGCGTCGATGAGCACGACGGCGTCGCCGGTCGCCGCGTCGAGACCCGCCGTGGCGGCGATCTGGTGGCCGAAGTTGCGCGAAAGCCGCAGCGCGCGCACCCGATCGTCGGTTTGCTGGAGGTCGGCCAGCACCTCCCAGGTGCCGTCGCGGCTGCCGTCATCGACGTAGATGACTTCGAACGGGCAGGTGCCGGCCAGCGCGGCCACCAGCCTGGGGTGGGTTGCCGAGAGGACCTGCTCCTCGTTGAAGCATGGCACGACGACGGAAAGGAACGGTGCCGAACGCATGGCGGGGCCTGCTGGGTTCATGGCGAGTTACCGGCGTGGCGAGGTGCGGTCGGGAATCCCGGGTCGCGTGGAGATGCGGCGGTCGCCGGCCGCCATCCCGGCCGCCGTTGTCGGTGCGAGAAGGACCACCTCGCGCCGGCGAAGGAACATGGGCTGGCGGCTGAGCACTTCAAAACGGCCGGGATATCGCGTGTCGAGTTCGGCGGCATCCCGGCCGGTGGTCAAGACGATCCGGGGGCCGGCCGCTTGCAGTTGCCGGTCGAGCGATTCGGGATCGACGACGCGCGGAATCGGCCTTCCGGCGTAGAACACGAAGCTCGGCCGGAGGAACCGATAGGCCACCACGTCGTGCGGCCGGTAGCCGGCCGATTCCACGGCGGCCAGCATGGGCGCGGCGTTCTGGTGGCGGTCGACGCGCAAGGCGGCGAATCCGAAAATGGCCACCAGGAACGCCACCGAGCTGACAGCCACGCACTGCATGGCCCGCTGAACCCGAAGCCGCTCTCCGGCCACCAGGACGGCCGCACCGCCGACAACCAGCGGGAGCCCGACCAGCCCCAAGAGCCCTTCGCCGGGCAGGAAGTAGGCGGCGAGTACGGGCAACACGGCGATCATCCCCACCCCCACGACAATGAACGTCAGGCCGGCATGGCGCGCGCACCACCGACTGAAACGTGCCGGTTCGGCGGTCCACCGCTCGACGAAGCAGCCGGTCAGCACGGCCAGCGCCGGGAAGACGGTCAGCACGTAACTTGGCAGCTTGGTTTGGGGAAACGACCAGATGAGCACAAAGACGCCGGCCCAACAGAGCACGAAGCGAATGGGGCGCCGCAAGGCATGGTCTTCGTCGTCGTCGCGGAGCCGGCGGAGCGAATCGGCCAGCGTGGGGCCGAGAAAGACCGACCAGGGAAAGAAGCCGATGAGGATCGCCGGGATGTAGTAGAAAAACGGTCCGCTGTGGCCCTCGAAAGGCTCCAGGGCGCGCTGGAGGTTGTGGTAGCCAAGGAACTCCCAGACCCATGCCCCCCCCGTCCGCAGTCCGACCAGAACGTACCACGGGGCGGCCACCACGGCCACCGCAACCAGTGCGGTCAACGGCCGGAGGCGGTAGACGGCCCGGGCAACGTTGGCCGGCGCGAAGCAGCGGGTAAAGAATCGCGTTGTATGGACGAAGGGCCTTACGAGTTTGTGGCCTTCGGGCACCGCGCGCAAGCCACCGCGACTTGCTCCCTCGATTTGCAGCAACAACGTCCAGACGATCACCGGCAGGCCGATTCCGACCGGGCCCTTGGCCAGCACAGCGACCCCCAGCACCGCGTAGGCGGCCGCCATCAGCGGCCAGGACAGCGGCCGGGCATCGTCCTCCGGCTGCCGCATCAGCGCCAGGTAGAACAGGAGCATCGCCGTCGCGGTGAGGAACACCAGGGCCGAGTCGACCGTTGCGGCGCGGGCCGAGACGGTGAACAGGAGGTTGGCGGCCATCGCCAAGCCTGCCCAAAGGCCTACCGTGGGGCTAAACATACGCCGGCCCAGGTAGTAGGTTACCAGGGCCGCTCCGATTCCGAGGAGGGCCGCGGGCAGGCGGGCCGCGAACTCGTTGACGCCAAACAGGCGGTAGCCCCCCATCATCAGCCAGTACATCAACGGCGGCTTGTCGGGGAAGAGGTCGCCATTATAGGTTGGCATGATCCAGTCACCCCGGGCGTACATTTCGCGGGCGCAGGTGGCGTGCAGGGTCTCATCCTCATCCCAGAGTCGCGCTGCCCCCAGGTTGGTGAAGAAGACCGCGCCGGCGGCCACGGCAATCCAAATCAGGTGAACGTAGGGTGAACGCATCGGACCAAGTCTCCCCGGGCTTTCACGGAAGGTCACGTGCAAAAGGGTACGGGGCTCTTTTCCGGACCGGTCCGGAAGGTGCTGCGCAGGCAAGAGCCTCGTCCCCCGGCGCATACGGCGCTGCGGCGGCGGAAGTTTAGAGAGACCGCCCCGAAACGGCAACATCAATTTCCGGCCGGCAGGCCGCTAATGGTTAGTGACAGGATGGACATTCCTGTCCGTCGCGGGAAAGGCAAGAGACGGACAAGAATGTCTATCCTACGGACGCAGGACGGACAGGAATGTCTATCCTACGGATGCAGGACGGACAGGAATGTCCATCCTACGGCCGTGTCTTAGCGCTGCCAGACGAGCCCGAGGCCGCTCAACTCGGGGCCGGTCAGGGGGACGAGTGTCCATGGCTCCGCGTCATAGTCGGGACCGTGGACGGACCGGGTGGCCAGGTAGGCCATGTACCAGCCGAGCATGGCCTGCGAGAGGTAGTGGGCGTCGTCGTTCACCCGCGACCACGCCGTGCCCGTTGAACCCAGCAGTAGCAGCGTCTGCGCCGCGCGGTTGTCGGTCATGTGGGTGGCGGTGATGAAGGGCACGGCGCCGATGAAGGCGTGACCGCTGACGGAGTTCCAGTCGTCGAACGGCTTCCACCGCGAGTTGTGGGGCGTTTCCCCAGGCCGCGACGCCCCCAGCAGGAACTGCATGAAGAGCATGGGCGGGGCGCCGACGAGGTAGGCGCGGGTGGTGCGGTCGCCCAAATCGCCGGCAAAGTCGAACATGGGCCGATCCTCCATCGCCTTGCCCACCAAGCTAAGCCCGGCCATCGCCGGGACAAAGATGGCGCCCTCGCCGAACACCTTCCAGAAGGCCGCCGCGCGGTCGGAGTCGGCATTGCGCACGTCGTCCTGCCACCAATCGCGGACATCCTGGTCCAGCGACGTGTTCGCAAGCGGAGCCGCAAAGGCCACTCCCAGGGCCAGATCGCGTACGGTGTGGGCCGAGTAATAGTGCTCGTGGTCGTCGCGGGCGTTGCGGGCGGTATCCCGAAGCCATCGGCGAAGGTGCGGCCCGGGCTGAACGCCGCCGTCGAGCACCTGGGGGCTGAGCGGGTCGCCGAGGTGGAGATCGTCGGAGGAAAACACCGACTCGGACGCCGACGAGCCGGAGTCGCCGCTTGGTGGCAGCCACGCCACGTGTGGCGCGTGCGGGCCGTTGATAAACGGCGCGCGGTGTGCCGATGCCGGTCCGCCCAGCGTCTCGATCGCATTCCCATGGGAGCGGTCGAGGGGGGACAGGATCGCGATGAGGCCCATTGCCCACGCCACCCAGGCCCGACCCGTGACGAAGAATCCCCTAATCCAGCGCACTGCATTCCCCCCTTATGCATATGTTTTGCGAGCTTTTCCGCCGGCTCGGCCGCGCGCATCACCTTGGCATCATCGGGGGTTGCTCAAGCGGAACATGAGGCACAGGAGGCGGATGCGGCACAATTTGCGCCTCCGCCCCATTCTAGCCCGCTTGCCTAGTATCACATGGCAGTTTGATTTTCGGTCTGCGCCGGCCGTGGTTGCGGAAATCGGCAGCGGGGGTGACTGGACATTCGCGGTGGATTTGGTATCATCCAAGAAGCATGAACGTGCCCCCGCCCGTGTCGGGAATCCGGCATGCGGGTGTTGGGAAGCGGCATCATTGCGGGTTATTGGTGGGCGGCGTGGTGCGCTCGATTCATTTCGGGCGCGTCCCGCCGAGAGGCACGGCCTCTTCTCTGTTCCGGCCCCGCCGTTTCGCATCCCTTGCGAACGGCGGGGTTTTTGTTCAACCCCAAGGGAGGACTATGATTGTGAGCGACGTGTTCATTACCGACGACTTTCTACTGCAGAATGATCGGGCAGCGGCACTCTACCACGAACACGCCCGCGACTTGCCCATCCTCGACTATCACTGCCACCTGCCTCCGGAGCAGGTCGCCGGCGATCACCAGTTCGAGAACCTGACGCAGATTTGGCTGCACGGCGATCACTACAAGTGGCGTGCGATGCGGGCCGCCGGCGTGCCGGAACGCGACATCACCGGCGACGCCTCCGACTGGGAGAAGTTCGACCGCTGGGCGTGGACGGTGCCGCAGACCCTTCGCAACCCCCTCTATCATTGGACCCACCTGGAGTTGAAACGCCCGTTTGGCATCAGCGACCGGCTGCTTTCGCCGGAGACGGCCAAGGGTATTTGGGAGGAGTGCAACACGAAGCTCACCGGCCCGGAGTTCTCCAGCCGGGGCATCATGCGGCAAATGAACGTCGAACTGGTGTGCACGACCGACGACCCGACCGACAGCCTGGACTATCACGCGGTGATTGCGGCCGACAAGTCGTTTCCCGTCGCCGTGCTGCCCACGTTTCGGCCCGACAAGGGGATGGCCGTGGCCGACGCCGACGCCTTCAACGCCTGGGTCGACAAGCTGGCCGAGGTGAGCCACGTGGACGTGAAGGACGATTATCCGACGTACCTCGAGGCGCTGCGGCAGCGGCACGAGTTTTTTCACGCGATGGGCTGCCGGCTGTCGGATCACGGCGTCGAGACGATCGTGGCCGACCCCTACACGCCGTCGGAAGTCAGTACCGTGTTCCGGCGCGTGCGGCGGGGGAACGAATTGCACGAGGACGAAATCCGCAAGTTCCATTCCGCCATGCTGTACGAGTTCGCCGTGATGGACCACGAGAAGGGGTGGACGCAGCAGTTCCACCTCGGGGCGCTGCGCAACAACAACTCGCGCATGTTCGAGAAGCTGGGTCCCGACGCAGGCTTCGACTCGATGGGCGATTTCGAGATCGCCCGGCCCCTAAGCCGCTTCCTCGACCGCCTGGACCGGGAGGAGACGCTGGCCAAGACCATCGTCTACAACCTCAACCCGCGCGACAACGAACTGCTGGCCACCATGCTGGGCAACTTTCAGGACGGCTCCGTGCCCGGAAAGATGCAACTGGGCAGCGGCTGGTGGTTCCAGGATCAGAAACAAGGCATGGAGGCGCAGATGAACGCGCTTTCCAACATGGGGCTGCTCAGCCGGTTCGTCGGCATGTTGACCGACAGCCGTTCGTTCCTCTCCTACACCCGGCACGAGTATTTCCGCCGCATCCTGTGCAACCTGCTGGGCGCCGAAATGCAGCAGGGGCTGATTCCCGACGACCTGGACCTGGTGGGCTCCATGGTCCGCGACATCTGCTACTACAATGCGAAAGGCTACTTCGCCTTCGAGCCGTAGGCCACTGCCGCCGGAGTTCACGGGCCGGCCGGGGACTGGTCCATTTTTCGGCCAACCGGCGCTATCTTCAGGGAAAGACGATGCCCGAAAATGGACCTGTCCCCTTACCGGCCGAAGGGGACAGTCCCATTTTCGCGGCGAATAGGGCGTTCTCGACGAGGAATACCTTCTCCGCCGCGAAAATTGGGACAGTCCCCCGTGAACGGTTACAACAAAAGAAAGCGGGCCGCCGTCGGCTCGGGGGGCAAGCCGGCGACGGCCCAGGGAGGGAGGCCGCTGCGTTAAGGCGGGATGCGTGAAAAGGCGGGATGAAAAGGACTCATAGCGGCGCGATACCCAACCGTTCCTCTTCCTCTTCCTGGATGATGATCCGCGGCGTGACCATCATCATGAGGCTCTGGGTCTCGCGCCCAATGCCGACGTTCTTGAACAGCCGGTTGATATACGGCAGCTTGTTGAGCATCGGCACGCCGAACTCGTTCCGGCCTTCGCTCAGGCGCTTGATGCCGCCGAGGAGCACGGTTCCCCCGTCCGGTACGCTCACCGTCGTGGTGACGGTGACGAACGAGAACGTGGGAAGCTGCACCGTAGTGCCCCGGCTCGTTTCGGTAACTTCTTCGTTGTCGTCGGTACGCCGCCAGTCACGGGGGTCGCCGGGGTTGACCCAGCCGGCGCCCGACCGTTCGGTCCTCGTCGTCTGTTCTCCTTCGAACGTGAAGGTTCGCACCTCGTCGCTGATCTGGCTGAAGAAGGGCACAACCGTCAGGCGCACGAACCGGCGGTCCTTCGAAACCACCGCCTGCACCGTCATGAACGTCCCCTCGGAGAGCACGACGATGACCGGCTGCTGGGCGGCTGCGAAGTCGCCCACGACGGGGATGACGCTGATGACGAACGGGCTTTGCGAGGTATCGGAGACGAACGCCTGCTGGCCGTTGAACAGGGTGACCTTCGGC
>SKJM01000580.1 GCA_007122045.1 Planctomycetales bacterium
CGGTCGCAAGGTAGGATGGGCGTTCCCGCCCGTCGGTCGCAAGGTAGGATGGGCGTTCCCGCCCGTCAGCCAGCGACGGACAAGAATGTCCATCCTACCTCAGCACTGCGCCCCGCTCGTCGAGCGATGGCCGCCCCGCTGGTGTGGTTCGCCGCCGGTGTGGCCACGCTGGCACTCGGCTGGCCGTGGCTGTGGCTGAACCCCGTCGAAAACCTGGGCCGATACCTCGCCAGCGGCACCGACCGGCATGCCGTGCACGTATTCTATCTGGGCCGGGTGTGGGCCGATCACGAGGCGCCCTGGCACTACCCGCTGCTGATGTTCCTCTGGACCGTGCCCGTTGGCTTTCTCCTGTTGGGTGCGGCCGGGGCGGCGGCCTGGTGGGGCAGCGTGCGCGGGAGCGAAGCTGCGCCGCCGCGTAACATGCCGCGAGGTAGGATGGGCGTTCCCGCCCGTCGGCGAACGACGGACAAGAATGTCCGTCCTGCGTCAACGACGGACAAGAATGTCCATCCTACGTCGAACACGGAGAAAAATGTCCATCATGGCGGCAGTGCGTCGTCGGCCACCGGCGCCGAGGGCGATTTCGCGCTGCTCGCGCTAGCCGGGACATTCCTGTTGGCCGTCTTTGCATGGCCGGGCGTGCCCGTCTATGACGGGGTGCGGCTGTTCCTCGTAGTATTCCCGCTTTGGACCGTTTTTGCGGGCCTCGGTGCCCAGTGGCTGGTTGAGGGGCCCGTGCTGCGCCGCTTCGCTTACCGGACGCGCGTTGGCGGCATCGGGCTTTTGGTCGCGTCGCAGGCGGCCGGCCTGTTGCTTTACCATCCATGCCAAACTTCGTACTACAATGTCCTGGTGGGCGGATTGCGGGGCGCAGACCGGATGGGCCTCGAAACCACCTACTGGGGTGATAGTGTCGTGGAGCCGATGCTGGCCGAGGCGGCCCGCCGGGCACCGGGGCGGCCGGTCCTGTTCGGCCCCCACTTGGCTCCGTTTCAGGCCCCGGGCGTCGAAATGGCGTCTTCCTCGTTGGCGGAGGCTGAAACCACCCTGGTGGGCTGGGACCCGGGCCGACCGGAGCGTGCTGCCGATTGCCGATACGCGGTCATTTACCGGCGCCGGGCCGACTTGGCGCCCGTCGACTGGGTGATTCGCGACGGTCAGGTGGTTGCCGAATACCGCAAACAGGGAGTCTGGCTGACCCGCCTGGTGAGGCTGCCTTCGGGACCGCCCCCTCGACAGGCGGAACCGGGCGATTAGAATGGTAGATGGACCACGCGACCGCGCACCCGATGGACCCCATAGAACCGCGACCGTTGGTCGCACCCCACGAAACCCTCCGAATCGCGACCGCCGGGCGCCCCAATATGAACCCACTCACCCACTTTGACGAGGCCGGACGAGCCCGAATGGTCGACGTGGGCGAGAAGCCGATCACGGCCCGCCGCGCCCGGGCAAGCGGCCGGGTGTGCATGGAGCCGGAAACGCTCCGGTTGATCCGGGACCGCCGCGTGGCGAAGGGCGACGTGCTGGAAGTGGCCCGGCTGGCCGGCATCATGGCGGCGAAACGCACCGCCGAGTGGATTCCCCTGTGCCACCCCGTCCCGCTGGACACGGTCGAAGTGCGGTTCGGCTTCGCCGGCGACCGGGCCGTGACGATCGAGGCCGAAGCCCGGGCAACGGCTCGGACGGGCGTGGAAATGGAAGCCTTGACGGCCGTGGCCGCCGCCGCGCTGACCGTGTACGACATGTGCAAGGCGGTGGATCGGGCCATGACGGTCGAGTGGATACGTTTGGAGGAGAAGTCGGGTGGGAAGAGCGGCCGTTTCACCCGGCGGTAATCAACGCAGTTCGGACAGCAAGTGAGCATGAAGCAGGCCCTAAACAGTTGCCCCACCATTCCGCCCACGCTACGGGAACTGTACGCCCCGGTACGCGACGAGTTGGACGCGGTCGAAGACCTCTTGCGCGCTGAGCTGGTTAGCGATTACCCGTTCGTCGATCTGCTTGCCAAGCACGGTTTCCGGCTGGGCGGCAAACGGCTGCGGCCGGCACTGGTGCTGCTTTCGGCCGGCGCGGCGGGCTCGGTCCGCCCGGAGCACGTGAAGCTGGCCGCTTCGACCGAACTGATTCACACGGCCACGCTCATTCACGACGACGTGCTCGACGAGGCGGAACTCCGCAGGCATCTCGATACGGTGAACGCCCGATGGGACAACGAAGCGAGCGTGCTCCTGGGCGACTACCTGTTCAGCCGTTCGATCTGCCTGGCGGCTTCGGTCGACGGCGGGTACGCGTGCCGGGCCATCGGGGAAGCGGCGCGCGTGATGTGCGAAGGCGAGCTGCGCCAAGTGCAGAACCGCGGCAACTACAGCCTTTCCGAGGCCGACTACTTGGACATCATCGCGGGAAAGACCGGCGCCCTGCTGGCCTGCTGCTGCCGCCTGGGCGCGCACTACGCCGGCGCCTCGGACGAACAAGGCACGGCGATGGTGGGCTATGGTGAGCAGCTTGGGATCGCGTTCCAGATTGCCGACGACCTGCTGGACCTGACCGGCAACGAATCGACGGCCGGCAAGTCGCTGGGCACCGACCTGCTGAAACAGAAGGCCACGTTGCCGCTGATTCGCCTGCTGGCCGCCGCGGCCGAGGACGAGCGCGAGGCCCTGCTGGCGGTGCTTTCGAACTCGCGGGAGAGCCGCCGCGATACCCTCGAGAGCTGGTTCGCGCGCTACGGCGCCCTCGAGTACGCCCGCGAAACGGCCCGGCGGCTCACCCGCCGGGCCCTGAGCCAACTGGCCGTGTTTCCGCCGAGCCCGGCCAGGGCCTCCCTCGAAGGGCTGTGCGAGTTCGTCGTTTCGCGGCGGCAGTAGTCCGCTCGGGATCTATGCCAAAACAACGTGTGCGATTCTGCGAGCAGGATGGGCTTTCCAGCCTGTCAAGACCGCGACGGACAAGAATGGCCATCCGACAATCCGGTCATGTGGGTTGCCTCACGGCGACTCAGAACCGCCGCCGATCCAGCATGGGGCGAAGCTCGTCGACAAAGTCGTGCGCGTCCTTGAAGCGCCGGTACACGCTGGCAAAGCGGATATACGCCACCTCGTCCACTTCGCGCAGGTACTGCATGACCAGTTCGCCTACCAACCGGCTTTCGACCTCGCGCTCGAGGTGCGCTTCCAGCCGGTTCTCGACGGCGGCGATAATCGCTTCAAGCTGGTCGTCGCTGACCGGCCGCTTCCAGCAGGCCTTTTCCAGCCCCCGCTTGATCTTCGCGTGATCGAACGGCTCGCGCACGCCGTCCTTCTTGACCACCTTGACGGCGGTCTGCTCGAGGCGCTCGTACGTGGTGTACCGCTGGCGGCATACGAGGCACTCGCGGCGCCGCCGGATGGCAAAGCCGTCCGGCGTGCCGCGCGTATCGAGCACGCGGTCGTTATCCTTGCGGCAAAAGGGGCACTTCATGCCGATCTCCAGACTTGGCAAATTACAAAGCAGTATACCGCATCGGGCGCCGCTTGGCCAAGCGGGAGTCTTGTTGGAGTCCCGGCTTCAGCCGGTTGGAATCTCCGCCTGAAGCCGGCGCTCCCACACGGCCGCCCGCCGGCTGAAGTTCCCTCCGGCAGCCGACGCCAAGCCGGTCTTTGAAGAAGCGAGGGCGAGGCCGTATAATGCAGCCGCGAGGGCCGCGCGGATTCCCGCCGCCCGCCCCTCGGGGCGGTCCCCCGTACAGGCGCTGAAGTGACGGGTTGCGGGAGCCAAAGTTTACCAGTATGATGGACATTCGTGTCCGTCCCCGGCTGTTCACCGGGTGGCCCGGCCCCACCGATCAGAAACGCTCAAGTGCCCAGAAAGAGGAGCAGGCGGCATGCAATGCTATCAGTGCGGCGAACATGTACTTCCGGAGGCCGTATTCTGCCACCGGTGTGGAGCCCGCCTCGACGCCGAGGGCGGAGCGCCCGCCGACACCGCTTCCACGGAATCGGAGCACCGGCGCCCGACGGCCCCCGAAAGCGAACGGCCGCCGGCCGCCGGCCGCGACCGCGACGACCGTGAAACCGAGCAGACCCTTTGGGAGGGCGGCTACTCCTCGAAGGCCATGTTCGGCCGCTGGGTGGTTACCCTGATGGCGACGTTCGGGCTTATCGTGGCGGGCGTGTTCATCTGGCGCCCCTACGTTTGGCTTGCCATTGCCGCCGCCATCGTTCTGCTATGGGCATACCAGTCGCTCGTGCTCATCGCGCGCCGCTCGGGCGTCCATTACCGGCTCACCAACCAGCGGTTCATCCACGAGTTGGGCGTCCTGCGCCGGGTGACCGACCGGATCGACCTGATCGACGTCAACGACATCACGTTCGAGCAGGGACTGATCGACCGGCTGGTGGGGGTGGGCACGATCCACATTGCTTCGAAAGACCGCAGCCACCCGCAATTGACCCTGAAGGGAATTGAAGACGTCGGGCACGTGGCCGGACTCATCGACGAGACGTTCCGCGCCGAGCGGCGCCGCCGCGGGCTGGTGGTCGAGAACCTCCGGCGGGCGCCGCAATAGCCGGACCGGCCGGCGGTGAGGGGCTACCACCGCAGGCCCTCGCGCGGGGCGAGGGGGTGCTGCGCGTCGATCGCGCGAATGTGCTCTTGTTCTGCCGGATCGAGCTTTGGGGGCAGCACAATGAGCAGTTCGGCCAGCAGGTCGCCGGCCGGGCCGTCGCGGCGCGGCACGCCGTGCCCTTTCACCCGGAGCTTCGTGCCGCTGGAACTGCCCGGCGGCACGGTGAGTGCGACCGTCCCTTTCGGGGTAGGCACGTCGATCTTCGCGCCCAGGGCGGCTTCGGCCAGGGTGACCGGCACGCGCACGATGAGGTTGTCGCCGCGGCGCGCGAAGTGCGGATGCGGGGCGACGCGGACGGTAATGAGGATGTCGCCGCGAGGGCCGCCGCCGGGCCCCGGCTCGCCCCGGCCGCGCACGCGGACCTTCTTGCCGTCCTCGATGCCCGGCGGAATCTTCACGTTGATCCGCTCGGTCTTGCCGGGCGGCCGGGCCACCGTGATTTCGACCTGGCCGCCGGTGACCGCGGTGTTGAAGGGAATTTGGATCTCGTGGCGGAGGTCGGCGCCTTTCCGCGGCGCGGCGCCCTTGCCGGTGCGCTGGCTGGCACGCCGAAACTGGCGGAAAAAATCGCCGAAGCCGCCGGGGGCCTCCTGGCGGTAGCCCTGGCCGAAGCCGCCTCCGAGCAGGTCCTCGAGATCGACCTCTTCGAAGCGGGCCCCCCCGCCGCCGGGGCCTCGAAAGCCGGGGCCTCCCCCCCAGGCTTCCGTGTACGGCCCGCCGGGCCCCCCGGCGCCCATCGTTTCGAAGGAGCTGCCGTAGCGGTCGTACATTTCGCGCTTTTCCGGGTTCGAAAGGACGTCGAACGCGGCCTGAACCTTCTGAAATTTCTCCGTCGCCGTCTTGTCGTCGGGGTTCAGGTCCGGGTGGTACTTCCGCGCCAGTTCCCGGTAAGCTTTTTCGATGTCGGCCTGCGATGCGTCGCGCCGCACGCCGAGCGTCTTGTAATAATCGTCGGTCATCGTGGAAATCCAATCCTCCAGCCGGCCCGCAGGGCGGTTTGCCCCCTCTCACCCACCCCCCCGAGCGGGAAATGCTGGGCCAATGCCAAAACCAATTCTGTAAACGTTTCCAAGGGACGGTCCGTCTCCCGCCCAAGGGGAAAACGGGAAGCGTTCCGCAGGTTCGCGCGGCGCAACCCCTCTCCGCCTCCCAGGCAGAAGAACACCAGCCGACGCCGCCGACCGCGGACCACCTACACCAATTCTACGCCCCTGCGAAGGGATTCTTCAAGCCCGCACGATTCATGCAAAGGGGCGCGGTCGCGCAACTCCTGCGCCGCCGACCGTGCCGGCCTCAGCACTTGGGGAATTCGGGGGACATAGTACCTATTGTGTGCCCGGAACACCCCGGAATGCCCCCGAGCTCTCTTCCCCGCACTCTGCAACGGTTGCTCTCGACATGCCTCGCCCAGGAACGGTCAAGGCCAGGCGGACTCCAGCTAGTTGGAGGGGGCCTGTTGACCCATCGGAATGGCTGCTGTATCGTAGAACAGTTCAATGGGCTTGCGAGATCCCGCAGGGTGATGGACTGAAATGCTCATCTCGCGCAAAGCGCGCGGCAATCGACCAGCCCGGCCATTGACGCGCGGTTCGCAAACCGGGTTGGGGACTGCGTGCTGCTGGGTCGTGGCGGTAATCGATCGGATCGGCAGCCCCGGAGTATCGTATGAATCGCCTGCCCACACGAGGCAGAGATCCGCCTATCGAGGGAGCAGACGCCGTGAATTCAAAGCGTGGCCTTGCATCGGTGACGCCGCCCGTTACGGTCGCTCCGGGTACGGACCGTTGGCTCGAGTCGGAAGAAGCGCTTTCGCAAGAGCAATTGGAGCACGTGCATCGGCGATTGCGCGCGTTGTGCGTACTCGGCCGCGACGCCTACGCGTGCGAGTCGTACGACGCGGTGGCCGCCATGATTTCGCAGTTTCTGGGCTCGCTGATGAACCCGGAACGCCTGATCCTGGCGGTTCGGGCGCCCGAGGGGCCGTTCGCCGCCGTGCAGTCGAGCGGAATCGAGGCGTCGGCCGATGAGCGCGACTGGCCCGTCAGCCGGAACCTGCTGGCCAAGGTCCGCCGCGACCACCTGGCCATTCTCTCGACCGACGCGCAGGAAGACGCACGCCTGAAGGATTTTGGGAGCGTCAACGCCGCGGGCATCCGGTCGCTGCTGTGCGTGCCGCTGGGCACGAAGGAAGCCCCGCGGGGCCTGGTCTACCTCGACAGCCGGCTGAATACCGGGGTGTTCAACCGGCACGACCTGCTGTTCCTGACGGCCGTGTGCCGGTTGCTCGACTTGGCCATTCAGTCGATCGACCGCAAGGTCGGCGACCGCAAGCGGGCGGAGCAGGACCGGCGACACATCGAGCTGCTCCAGGAGGAACTGTTCGCCCATCACAAGATCGTCGGGCAGTCGGGCGTGCTGCTCGAGGCGTACGAGAAGCTGAAGAAGATTGCCGGCAGGACGGAGCTGCCCATTCTGCTGCGC
>SKJM01000316.1 GCA_007122045.1 Planctomycetales bacterium
ACATCGACTACGCCTACTGCTCGTTCAACTCCGGCGGGAAGGTGAAGGGGAGCGTGATGGCCGTCATTCGGGTGAACAACCTGGCGAAGGCCCAGCGGGTGCTCAGCGAAAACGGCAGCGGTTCGCGGCGCAAGCTGCCCCAGCGCCGTCCCGTCCACGCGCGATAAACGGCCGGTCCATGAAGAGCCCAGCCTCCCTTCCCACTACCCTGGAAGCACTTCGCCAGTCGGCCTGGGTGTCCAAGCCCGTCAAACGCGAACTGTACGACAACTTCGTCCGCATGCTCGCCGGCGGCGCCGCGTTGTTTCCGGGCATCATCGGCTACGACGACACGGTCATCCCGGAGATCAACCTAGCGCTGCTGGCCGGGCACGACATGCTGTTCCTGGGCGAGAAGGGCCAGGCCAAGAGCCGGCTGATGCGCCTGCTGATCCGGTTCCTCGACGCGTACGTGCCTTACCTCGACGTGCCGGGATGCCCGGTGCACGAGGACCCGCTGCGGCCCATCACCGCCATGGGCCGGCGGCTGGTGGCCGAAATGCCCGCCGACGAGGTTCCCATCGCCTGGTGGCCGCGGGAGGATCGCTATGCCGAGCGGCTGGCGCCGGGTACGAAGTTCGCCGACGTGATCGGCGAGATCGACCCGGCCCGGCTCGCCGGCGGGGCCAGCATGTCGGCCGAGGAGGCCCTGCATTTCGGGCTCATCCCCCGCATGCACCGCGGCATCTTCGCCGTGAACGAACTGCCCGAGCTGGACGAGTTGGTGCAGGTGGGGCTGTTCAACATCCTCGAAGAGCGCGACGTGCAGATCCGCGGCTACCCCATCCGGTTCGACATCGACCTGCTGATCCTCTTCTCGGCCAACCCGGCCACGTACAACCGCTCCGGGAAGGTCATTCCGCAATTGAAGGACCGCATCGGGTCGGTCGTGCACACGCATTACCCGCGCGAGCGGCACTTGGGCATCGAGATCATGGAGCAGGAGTCGGGTGTGGACCTCGACGGCGAGTTTCCGGTCGTGGTGCCGTACTTCATGCGCGAGCTGATCGAGCAGATGAGCGTGGTGGCGCGGCGCAGCAAGTACGTCGACCACCAGTCGGGCGTGAGCGCCCGGCTGAGCATCGCCAACTACCGCATCATGGTGGCCTCCGCCCGGCAGCGCGGCGCCCTGCTGGGCGAGCGCCCCGCCGTGCCCCGCATCAGCGACCTGGGCCACCTGTACAGCTCGTCGCTGGGGAAGCTCGAGCTGGACCTGATGAGCAGCCACCAGATGACCGAGCGCCAGGTGCTCGACGCCATCCTGGCCGAGGCCGTCCGCGACGTGTTCACCGAGTACGTCGACCGGTTCGGGCTGGAGGACATTGCGGAAATCTTCGCCAAGGGGGTGAAGGTGGAGGTGGGCGACCTGCTGCCCTCGGCCGTCTATGCCGAGAGGCTGAAGCGCGTTCCGCCCGCCTGGCAGAAGGCCTTCGAGGTGAACGCCTCCAGCGACCCCGCGGTGCGGGCCTCGTGCGTCGAGTTCGTGCTGGCCGGTCTGTACGCCTGCGAGATGGTCTCCCGCAGCCAGCAGCACGGCAAGATGGTGTACGAGTTTCGATAGCAAGGGCCGCAGCGGCTTGGTACAATTGTCGTTCGCCCTACGCGCTAAGGCAGGTCCATGAGCATTGCAGCCCGTTTCACCATCGAGCAGTACGAAAAGATGATCGCGGCCGGGGTCTTCAACGACCGCGGCGGCCGCCGGATCGAACTGTTCCGCGGGGAGATCGTCGAAATGTCGCCCATTGGCAACCGTCATGCGATGGTGGTGGACCGGCTCACCCGGTGGAGTTTCGAGCGGCTTCCTTCGCATCGGGCCCATGTCCGTGTGCAAGGACCCCTCGTTCTGGCCCAGCAGGAAAGCCGGCCCGAGCCGGACGTCCTGTGGCTGGCGCCCGGCGATTACCACGATGCTCCAGAAGCAGGCGATGTGTTGCTGTTGATCGAGGTGGCCGACACGACGTGGACCTACGACACGCGCGAGAAAGCCCAACTCTACGCGGAAGCCGGGATTGCCGACTACTGGGCGGTGAACCTGGTGGACAACTACGTGGTGGTCTTCCGCGAACCGGGGGCGAAGGGCTACCGCAGCAGGCAGGCGTACCGGGGCGATGAGGAAATCCGTCCGCTCGCCTCCCCCGAGTTGGCGGTCAGCCCCGACACCATCACGCGATAGCCCAGGCGGCTTCCGGATTCCTCCAAGGCGATCGGCGGCCGCGCCTTGACCCCGGCGGGCCGTTGGCCCAATACTGGAAAAAGTGACAGACATATCGGGCACCCCTCTTTCTTGGGATCGAGCGACCATGCGAATCGCGGTTACCGTAATCATCGCTTTTCTTCTTGGCATTGGCGCCGGCGTCGGCACGGCGAGCCTTCGACTGCGGAGTTCGGCTTGGGACGGCGACCCGGCCGCCCGGGGGGGGCTTCGCAGCACGATAGGCGATCCAAGTCGGCCGGACGGAAAGGCCCAGTTCAGCGAACTGGAGTTCGACTTCGGCGCCATGGACATCACCGCCGAGGGCAGCCACGGCTTCACGGTGACCAACGTAGGCGAGGGACCCCTGGAGATCGAAGCCGGCGAAACCTCGTGCGGATGCACCCTCAGCGAAATCGAACGCACGGAACTTGCCCCCGGCGAGTCGACCGAAGTGACCATCACCTGGCAGGCCGACGGCAGAGTGGGCCCCTACCGGCACACGGCCACCGTGCTGACCAGCGACCCCGAGCAGCCGAGGGTGACACTGACCGTATCGGGCCGGATTACACAGTCCGTGCGGGTGGTGCCTCGGGAACTGGTGTTCAGCCAGGTTGCCGTCGGCGAGCCGGCCAGCGGCGAGGTGCAACTCTTCTGCAACCTCGAGCAGCCGCTGGAGGTGCTAAGCTGGGAGTTCTCGGAAGAAGAGAAAGCGCCGTTCTTCGAGGTGAACGTCGAACCGCTCCCCGAAGAAGAGCTGGCCACCGAACCGGAGGCACAAAGTGGCGTCCGAGTGGGGGTGACCCTGAAACCGGGGTTGCCTCAGGGGGCGTTTCAGCAGACAATCCGCCTGAAAACCAACCTCGACGAAACGCCCGAGGTATCCATCCCGGTCCGCGGGAACCTGGCCGGTGACATTTCCATCGTGGCCATAGGCCCCGGATGGATGGCCGAACACAACCTGTTGTCGCTCGGCACGGTCGACGCCCGAAAGGGGGTGCGCCGCCAACTACTGCTGGTTGTGCGCGGGCGGTATCGCGACGAGGTGGCGTTCGAGCCCGTCGAGGTGTTTCCCAGTTGGTTGCAGGTGACCGTGGGCGAAACCACGCCGATCGGCGGCGGCACGGTGAACCAGACGCCGATATGGATTGCCATTCCGGAAGGCGCCCCGCCGGCGGCCCACCTCGGTTCGGAGCAGGGCCGCATGGGAGAAGTGCGGCTGGCGACCAACCACCCGAAGACCCCCGAGTTGCGAATCCGCCTGCGTTTCGCCGTCGAGGGCCAGTAGCCCGAATGGGGACGATTTGTCCAATGTAGGATGGACATTCCTGTCCGTCTTGCCTTCAGCGTAGGATTCACATTCCTGTCCGCCGTGCAACGCTCCCAACCCGTCCCAGTGCAAACTCACGTGAATTCAAGGATGACAAGACAACGTTCCCCGCATCCCTGGTCGCTCTTGTTGCCGTTGCTGCTGGCCACGGCCCTGCCGCTGTTGGTCGGATGCCCGCAAGGCGACTCGCCCGCCCCCCAGCCGAATGCGGAACTTCCTGCCGCCGTTCCGCCGCCGGTTGCTGTATTGGAGCCCGAGCAGCCGGTGGTCCCCGAATCGCCGCCCGAGGAAGTCGTGCCGCCGGGGCCACCGTACTTGGCTGACGCCCCCAGCCAACCCGCGGCCGAACCGGAGGCGACTGATCGAGCCCCGGAACGAACCGCGATCGAGGACCCGCCGCTGGGCGAGAATCCGCTGCGCGCCGAGGCGCGGCCGCGGAAGGGGAAGAAAGGCGGCGACTTCGACCCGATTGCCGTCCACGGCCCGATCTTCGAAGGCTGGACCCAGCCGGCGCTGGCGGTGGTGATTACCGGCCGCCAGGACGGCTACTTGGAGCCGTGCGGCTGCGCCGGCCTCGACCGGATGAAGGGCGGCATGAGCCGGCGCCACTCGCTGTTCCGCCAGCTTCGCAACGAGCGCGACTGGCCCACCGTGGGGCTCGACGTGGGCGGCATCGCGCGCGACTACGGCAAGCAGGCCGAACTGAAGTTCCACATCATGGTCGATAGCATGCGCACCATGCGATACGACGCCGTGACGCTCGGCGCCGGCGACCTCCGCCTCCCCACCGCCGAACTGGCGGCCGTGGCGGCCGGCACTGCCGACCAGCCGAGCATGTTCCTCTCGGCCAACGTCGGCCTTTTCGGATTCGATGCCGGACTGACGGCCGCGCACCGAGTCATCGAAAAAGCCGGGGTGAAGCTGGGGGTGACCGGGGTGCTGGGCGCCGAATACCAGAAAGGGATCCATAATCCGGAAATCGAACTGGCCGCGGCGGAAGCGGCCATCGAGAAGGTCCTGCCCCACCTCGAGCAGGCTGACTTCCACGTCTTGCTCGCCCACGCCACCATGACGGAGACGAAGGCCCTCGCCCGGAAGTTTCCCGTCTTCGACATCGTCGTGACCGCCGGCGGCGCGGCCGAGCCGCCCGTCGAACCGCGCCGCGTCGAAGACACCGGCGCGTTGTTGATCGAGGTGGGCGAAAAGGGCATGGACGCGGTCGTGCTCGGCCTCTACCACGGCGCGCAGCCCGAGTGGCGGTACCAGCGCGTGCCGCTCGACGCCCGCTTCCCCCAATCGCCCGAAATGCACATGCTGCTCACGGCGTACCAGCACCAGGTGGCGTCGCTGGGGTTTTCGGGGCTGGGCATCCGCCCGGCGCCCCAGCCGCTGAAGGAAACCCACGGCGAATATGCCGGCTCGCAGAGTTGCGAAAGCTGCCACGAACCGGCCTACCGCCAATGGCGCCGAACGCCGCACGCCCGGGCTTTTCAGACGCTGCTCGACCAGGATCCGCCGCGCCAGTTGGACCCCGAATGCATAAGCTGCCACGTGGTGGGCTGGCATCCGACCCAGTATTTCCCCTACGAGGGCGGATTCATGAGCCTGGAGAAAACGCCGCACCTGATCGACGTGGGCTGCGAATCGTGCCACGGCCCCGGCGGCAACCACAACCGGGCCGAACTGCGCGGCACGGCCGAGGAGAAGGAGCGGTACCGGAAGCTGATGGTCATCACCAAGGAACAGTCGCGCGACGGCCAATGCGCCACCTGCCACGACCTGGACAACAGCCCCGACTTCGACTTCGACACCTACTGGCCCGAGGTGGAACACTACGAGCATTAGATTCACATTGGAAGAACTGGCTGAGCAGCCAGGCGACCCAACGCGGCTACGCCGCGAGCCAGCTTGCCGGGCTGCACGTCCACTTCTTTCTCGCTACGCTGCAACATGCGGCGCCGGGCGACCTCGGCGCCTTCATCACCGCCGCCGAGTGGCTTGACGTAAACTACGGCCGGCTGCTGCGCGAATTGTTTTTGGGCGACCTGGGCGGCCGGCGCATCGTCCTTATCGAGCCCACCGCGCTTCCATTTCCCGATGCGGCGACCACCGCAGCGATTACCTGCTTCCAGATCGGCGCAAAGCCGAAGCGAATCCAACTTCATCGCGTGCGGACACTCAATGCACTGGCACAGCCAAACGGAAGGCGCCAACTGCCGCGAGAACGCCTGCAAGCCGAGAAGCGGTGGTCCCAACTGACTCGGGCAGCCAATCAGCGGCCGGCGGGCTACGTCGAATTGGGCGAACTGTGCCGCGTCCATCGCGGGCAAGTCACCGGACTGAACAAAGTTTGGATTGCCGGAACGCACAGTTTGGGGCTGCCTCCCTCGGTCCTGTTTCCGGCCGTCACGCGCGCCCGCGAATTGTTCGAGGCGGGCGACGCCCTGGACGACCCGTCCATCCTGCGCCGGGTGGTCGACTTGCCGGTCGACCTGGGTGGATTCGACCGTTCCGAACGCAAGGCCATCGAGCGATTTCTCGCCAAGGCACGCGACCTCGGGGCCGACAGCGGATATGTCGCGAGGAACCGGAAAGCGTGGTGGTCGGTCGGCTTGCGCGCGCCGGCTCCGATCCTGACCACGTACATGGCCCGGCGTCCGCCGGCCTTCGTGCATAATCGAGCGCAGGCTCGGCACTTGAATATTGCGCATGGGCTGTATCCGCGCCAGGTGTTTAGCCAGTCGATCCTGGACAACCTGATCGCGTACTTGCGCAAGACGGTCGAAACCTCGCAAGGACGCACTTACGCAGGCGGTTTGACAAAATTCGAGCCCAAGGAAGTCGAACGCCTTGCGGTGCCCGGCCCCACACTGCTTGAAACGGGAGAATGGTGAATGATTCAACCGCCACGATGGAGCGAAGAAAAAGGAAGCGGCCGTGTTGGCCTCCGCGGCTCTGATGGCCACTCAACGCGTAGGGACAAACCGACGCAGTAAGGGGAAGAAAGCCCAGGAGGGCCTGGTAAGCCGGGCTCTGGCCGGCGCGGGCCTGGTCGAGGCGCCGGGCCGCACGGTGTCGACACTGGCAGCCGCGCCCGAGCCGGGCCAGTTTTGCGGCGAAAGCTATCTTGGGAACCGCAAAGCCGACTTTCTCGTTCGGCTGTGGGACCACCGCATCATGCCCATCGAGTGCAAGGTGTCGAATTCGGCGACGAACTCCGTCAAACGCCTCAACAACGACGCCGCAGCAAAGGCCGAAGCATGGCTGAAGGATTTCGGCACGCGGCAGGTCGTGCCGGTGGCCGTGCTCGGCGGTGTGTATAAGCTGCGGAATCTGGAGGACGCGCAGGCCCGCGGTTTGGCTTTGTTTTGGGCGAACCGCCTGAACGAGTTGACGGACTGGATCGAGACCACTCGCCGCTGATTCTTGCGTCGGGAATGCCTTTTGCCGGCTGCGGCCGCGACCCAAAGGGGGGCGGAAAGATGCTCGCACGCTGCGCCCTGTTTCCCGCCCGAGTAGAATGGTTAC
>SKJM01000410.1 GCA_007122045.1 Planctomycetales bacterium
ACACGAACCACAGCATGATCCCGGCGTACGTTTGCGCCGTGCTCTTGTACCATGCCGTCCGGGCCTCTTGGGGCACCGGCTTGGCTGCCGCCACATAATCGGGTAGGGACGCCACAATCGATCTCCTTGGGTTTGGGGAATGGGAGCGGATGCGCAACGGAAGACAAACCGTCAGGCGCGCCAGCCCGCCATCGGCCATGGTGCTGCGAAACGGTTTTCGTCCGAAGCCGTCCCGCACGAAACCGACACCCCAATACTGTAAACAGTGCCGAAAGCGGGTGCAAGCCCTCGAAAAACGAAAAAGAGCGGGGAAGTGGGCCGGCGGATCATCGTCCCCTCGCACATGCGGCAAAGGCGATATTTCCGGCACAAATGCTTGGGCGCTACCGCTTGACAGCGGTATGGCCGAACAGGCCGTTGTGACTAGCGCACTGGTCGAGAATGGCCAGGCCCGACGCCAGCCCGACGCCGAACCGGCTGACACCCAGGCGGATCATCTCCCGGACCGTCTGAAAATCGCGGACCCCGCCGGCGGCCTTCACCTGCGCGGCGTCGCCGATGGCCGATTTGATCAGCCGTACGTTTTCCAGCGTGGCCCCGGTTTCGGCCCAGCCGGTGCCCGTCTTCACAAAGGCCGCGCCGGCCCGCACCGCAAGCCGGCTGGCCCGCACGATTTCGTCGGCCGTCAGGTAGTGGGCTTCGATGATCACCTTGACGGGGGCGGGGTGGGCGGCTTGCACGACGACCTGGATCTCATCCTCCACCCGCTCATCCCATCCCGAACGGAAAAAGCCGACGTTCATCACCATGTCCAACTCGACCGCTCCCTGTTCGAGTTGCTGGCAGGCTTCGGCCACCTTGATGGAGATGTCACAGGCCCCCGAGGGGAAGCCGACCACTCCTCCCACCCCCACCTCCGGGCTGTCGGCCAGCAGGCGGACCAGTTCCGGCACGTAACACGGCATGGCGAACGCGCAAATGCAGCCGTATTGCTTGCACGTCTCGGCCAGGACGCGAATCTCGTCGAGGTCGACGTCGGTCCGCACGGCGCTGAGGTCCATCATGCGGGCGAGTTGGGCGGGGGTCAGGTCCATGGGTTACTCGGCTCCGAACGCCGCCTTGAAGGCATCGGCGATTTCCGGGTGCACGTCGGGGTTGATCCCGTCCTGGCCGTAGGGCAGGCCCATCTGGTCGAGGTCGTGCTTCAGTTGCACGATTTCCTCCTCCGGGCTCACGCGCGGCGGCACGCAGCGGCCCAGCGGGGTGAGCCACGCGTTGAGCGTATGGCCGCCGTCGACCACCAGGTCGTGCCCGGTCACGTAGTTCGACGCGGCCGAGGCGAGGAAGATGACCGCCCCGTGCAGGTCCTCCGGCCGCTCAACGTGCCCCAGCGGTGTCAGCTCGCGAATGCGCCGCCGCACGACCACGGGCGTGGAGGCGTGCATGGGCGAGAGGACGTAGCTGGGGCTGATGCAGTTGACGTTGATGTTGTACTGCCCCCACTCGGCGGCCAGCATGCGAGTCATCTGCACCACGCCCGCCTTCGAGCCGTTGTACGCCGCGTTGCAGTTGCAGATGTTGGCCGACATCGACGCGATGTTGATGATCTTCCCCTCGATGGGCGCCTGGCGGAGCATCTGCTGCGCTTCGGCCTGGGCGCACAGGAACGCGCCGGTCAGGTTCACGGCGATGACCTTGTCCCAGTCGGCCTGGGGAAACGTTTCGTCGGCCCCTAGGATGCCGATGCCCGCGTTGTTCACCGCAACGTCGAGCCGGCCGAACCGCTCGGCCACCTTCCGCACGGCCTCCTGAACCTGCTCGCGCTGGGTCACGTCGCAGGAGACGAACAGCGCGTCGCGGCCGGCGGCGCGGATTTCGTCGGCCGTCTTGGGGCCGGTGTTGGCGTCGAGGTCGAGGATGGCCACGTCGGCCCCGGCTTGGGCCAGCGCCACCGCGCAGCCGCGCCCGATGCCCACCGCGCCGCCGGTGACCAGGGCTTTCTTGCCCGAAAGATCGAAAAGTGAGAGGTCGGACACGTAAACATTCCTTTCGCGTTTGGTGATGGTCGTTCGCAGGGGCGGCCCCCTAGTTGTTGTACACAAGTCACAAGTCACGTGCGGCAACAACGGGCATCTTCACCTCCCCGCCGGGGAGGTCGGACGCGGTAGCGGCCGGGTGGGGCACACGGGGTACCCCGCCTTTGCTTCTCGTAGCCTCGTGTAGCTTGGTATAGTAAGCGCCCTCCCCGGGCCTGTGAGCCCGACCCTCCCGCAAGCGGGAGGGTGAAGGATATGGCCCAAACTTGTGTACAACAACGAGGGCCGTCCCCCTGGCAACGGCAGCCGCTTCTTACAGGCTTGCCTTCGGGTTGGAGAACCGCAGCCCGTCCATATCGTGGAAGGTGCCGTACTCGGTCACCAGCGCGCCTTCCGGACCGCCCACCATGAAGTGCCACGCCTCCAGCCGGTTGAGGTGCCCGATCTCGTCGATGCCCAGCGGGGTGCAGCGGCGGGAATGGACCAACTCGCGCTGGCTGGGCGGGATCTTTTCGATCAGTTCGGGCGTGGGATCGCCTTCGCCGAACGTGTAGATCATCCCCTTCCGCGGCTGCCACGATTCCATTTTCGCCGCGCCCTTGTCGGTGGGCACGTGGCAATGCTCGGGAATCATCTGGCCCGGCAGCAGGTAGATTTCGTGGCCGAAGTAGTTGTAGTCCTGCCGGTTCAGCCAGAAGATGCCGGCCATGCCCACCCGCGCGAAATCGCCCAGGTTGAAGTCCAGGATCCACATGTCGGCTTGGAGCGTTTCGCTAATGGGATAATGGAACCGCTCGAACATGTCGTAGTAGGCGGCCCGGGCGTTGTCGATCTGGAAGTTGCCTTCGGAATCGTAGAAATCGGCATTGGTGTAGGTCTTGACCCGGCTGGGGCCGCAATCGTCGGCCGAGGCGGGCGTGGACCACGGGTTGGCCATCGCCGCGCCGGTGGCCGCAGCACCGGCGAGCAGGGAACGGCGGGAAATGCGATTGGGGGTACGCATGGTTGTGGTTACTCCTGGGGGGAAGGGTTGGTTTGGTGTAAAAGCTGTCGTTCGTATTCGTCGTGGTTTCCGATCCAGAACCAATAGAACGTGTCGTTCTCGAGAACGGCCAGAGACCGATAGCCTCCGCCTATACGGACGGACCAAAGATTCCCGATCTTCTTGAATTGGAGTGAAGGATGGCGGGAATTCCGTTCCCACAAACGATACGCCACCTTGGCCCTCGCCCGGATTTCGGTCGGGAGTGCTGCAAAGGTCCTCCAGAAGTCAGGAGTTGTTGATGACTTCATCGAGGGGCTTCGTCCTTCCGGCTTCAATGTCGTCCCGGACCCGCTTCAGCACCGCATGAAGGCGGCCGTCCGACTGGGCATCGCGCTCGATCTGCTCGTCCCATCGGTCGGGATGCGAGAGTTCGTATTCGGCCAGCCACGAAAGAAACTCATCAAGCTCCTTCTTGGGAAGGGACCGGACCTCGGCGGCAATCTTCTGAACTGTCGCATTCATGATACCATTATCCTCGCACAAGTCATTATCGTACAGGTCTTCCCGACGCAAGACCATCCCCTCGGGCCAACATGTGCCCTCCAGTACAGGGAAGGTCCACGACCGGCCGCCACATTTCTCATCCATAAATCATACCTCTCTCGCCGGGCAATTTCAAGAGGTTCCGTCAATCGCCGGAAAGGATTTCCCAGTCGTACAGCCTCTCACCCGCTCGGATCGCCTCGCGGTATCTCAGCTCGATCTGCCGCCGCTGCTGGTACTTCACTTCGCGCCACAGGTCGATGCCGCTCAGCTCGAAGCCTTCCATGCCCACGTCGGGCCGCGCGGCCAGCATCTCCTGGCCGGCGCGGATGATCGCCAGCGCCTCGCGGTAGGCCGGGTCGTTGCGGTCGTCGAACCGCTGAAGCACGGGGCTCAACTCGGGGCGGTCGAAACTCACCAACGGTCCCTGGTTCCGCCCGTGGTTGAACTGGCGCCCCAAATCGCGTCCGGTAAGCTGCCCCAGCCGATTCAACTGGCTACCGTCGATCGGCGACCGCCCGCCGGGGTTGGTCGGATACGACGTGCTGTAGTCGGGATAGAACACCGCGTTCAGGTCGATCCAGGTGGCCACCCGCGCGAACTCGTCGGCGCTGAGCTTTACGGCCTCGTGCTCGTCGTGCTGGTTCCGCAGCACGCGCATCAAGGGGCTGGCGTGCGAGCCCCAGGAATAGGCCGGCTGCACCTCGGCCGGCCCGCCGCCGACCACGCGAATGTACCGCTTTCGCCACAGCTCGTTGTACGAGGTGTTGAAGATCAGGTTCCGGTCGCCGGCCAGAAGCAGCTTCTCGCCCGCCGGTTCGCCGAAGTCGTGGCAGCTTGCGCAGTGCTTGTCGAACACCGGCTGCACCTCGGTCATGTAGCAAAACATGTCGGTGGATCCGCGCCAGCCGTCCATCGGCGCCGGCGCGTTGCGCAGCGCCAGGGGCATGGCCCGGCCGGGTTCGGGCAGCGGCGCCGTGCGGCGGTCTTCATGGCAGCCCACGCAGCCGGTCGTCTCCCCCGACTGCACCACCGTGCCGCTGCGCATCGACTGGATCATCATGCCCTCTTCGTCGAGCAGTTGGAAGTAGACGAACGTGTCGGAGGGAACGGAGAAATGGGCCGACCCGTCCGGCTCGACCGGCACGGTGCCCAGGATGCGCTTGGTTTCGAAACTGTGCCAATTCACGCCCGGATGATGCACCCCCTGGCCCCCCCATACGCCGGGCACCCAATAGCGCTTCTCCGGCGATTCGACCACGCGCAGGTACTTGACGCTGCCGCGGGCGACCCCTTCCATGTGCACGCCCTCGTACACGTCCTGCACGTACATCAGGCCCTCGGCGTTCTCGAAGTCGCGCCGCGATGGAATCTCCACCGGCCGCTCGTTGGGGCCCAGCGGCACCGGATTGAAGCAGCCCGGTCCCTCCGTATGCAAGAGGATTTCGTTGCCGAATACGTCGACCAGGAAGATGCCCGTCCGGTTGGCGTCGCGCGTGCCGCCGGCTCCTTCAATCAACCGCGAGACGAGGAAACAGGTTTCGCTCAGCGGATGCGGGTCCTTGTACTTCGGCCGCACGCGCATGAAATCGTCCCAGGCGTTGTTCGCCGTGCCGGGATCCTTCACCAGGTCCATCGCGCTTTCCGGCCAGATGCGCACCACCGGCGCCCGGCCGTCGAGCCCCAGCCGCCGGTCGATAATCGCCAGGGCCCCCCAGGAAAGGTCGTGGCACGAAGAAAACACACTCAGCGCTTTCTGCGTACCCGGGATGATCCGCGCGTCGATCACCGCCCCGGGGGCCGGCGTGTTGTTGCCCCAGTAGATCGCCTGGTTCGTGCCGTCGGGGGCCACCGTCCACAGCGCCTGGGCGTCGCCGAAGTTCCGGTCGACGTACTCCCAGCGGTCGTACAGGATGCGGCCGTCGGGCAGGATGTCGGTGGGCCGCTCGAACAGCGTGCTCTTGGTGATCTGGTGGATGTTCGCGCCGTCGGCCTCCATGCGGTACAGGTTCGCGCTGATGTGCCGGTTGCACATGACGTACTTCGGCTCCCGCGTCGAAGCGAACACGATCGTGTCGTCGGGCAGGTACAGCGGATGGATGTCGTCGGCGTCGCGCAGGTGGGTCAGTTGCCTCAGCCCGGTGCCGTCGGCGTTGATCTCATAAATGTGGTAGTTGCCGTCGCGGGTCTGCCGCATCGAGAAGACGATGCGCTCGCCGTCCCAATGCACGCGCGGATCGCGAATGACCCCCTCGGGCGCTTCGAGCAGCGTGGCGACCTCGCCGCCGTTGGCCAGGTCGAGCACCTTCAGCGCGCCGCCGGGGCGGAAGTGACCCTGGTTGAACTCGTGCTCGGCGTCGGGCGAGAAGTTGTGCGTGTTGTGGTGGTCGTAGGTGTACTGTTGCCGCACCACGAATAGGATGGGCCGGCCGCTGACCAAGGGGTTCGCGACCAGCGCCTCGCGGCGCAGCGCGTCGAACTGTTCCCGCAGCCGCTCGGCCTCGCCCCGGCCCGCCGCCAGAGCGTCTTCCAGCCGCTCGAGCCGCGCCAGGTACTCGCCGCCCTTCGGGTATCGCTCGCCGAACGTGGCCGTATGATGCTCGATCGCCTCGCGCAGCGGCTGATGCACGTGCGCGATCCTTTGCCGGGCGCGCCCGGCGTTTCGGGCCCGGGTGGCCTCCGGGTCGATGCGGCCCTCGGCCCGGAAGTCGTCGAACGTGATGTGCCCCCAACCGCCCGTGTGCCGGTCGACCAGCCGGAGGAATACCTTCCGGCCGATCCACGGCTTCACGTCCCACTCGACCCGGTGCATGGACTGACTGTTCTGGCCGCGGGCGTGCAGCACCTCCTCGCCGTCCTCGGTGCAAAGGGCCACGTACGTGGTCGGGTGGGACCCGCCGCCGACGAGCATCGACGCGGTGGGGCCGGTGAGCACGAACACGGGCGATTCCACCACGCCGGTCTGGTTGTCGTCGGGCCGGTCGCTATCGGCCCGTTCCAGCGTGGTCAGGTAGTGCTTCCCCTGGTTCGTATAGCGCACCGTATTGTTGTGGAACTCGAACTGGCGGTCGCCCAGCAGCTTGCTGAAGCTCCCCTCGACCACCTGCCACCCCTGGAGGTCGCCCGTCTCGAAGTCGAAGCGGACCGCGCCGGCCGTCGTCGGCGGGGCACCGGCCAGCCATGCGAGGACGAGGGCGGCACAAACCACGACGCGCCCCACCGTCCGTGGCCATTGGTCCTGTCGGCCGAAAGCCCTCCATTCGCGCGTCCCAAGACAATCGCCTGGGGAGCGGTCGGTCACACATACCGCTCGTCGATTTCGATCTCGTATCTTGTCCATATCGCGCGAAACTCCTTCTTGAAAGGTCATGGTCTGCGATGCCCGAGCCGGGCACCGCCATTATAGACGGTGCGCGTACGGAAGGCAAACCAAAGCACCTGCATTTTGTCTAAAACGTCTGCGCTTTTGTATAACCGCCTTTGCCATGTGGTTCGACGGGTGGGCCTAGCCCCGCCCCGGC
>SKJM01000344.1 GCA_007122045.1 Planctomycetales bacterium
TAACCGGTGTTCCTCAAGAACATGCACCCGCCTGTGAAGAGGGCAACTCCGAGAAGGCCCCACCCCCAATAGCGGATCCCCATGAACGTACCCAAAAGGACCACCGCGGCCATGACGATCTGGCTGTACACCGTGGGCCGAATATGGCCGCCACCCAAGGCCAGGTAGTAATTGGCGGCTTGAACTTGTGAAACGGCGGCACCCGTCGACATGACGGCGACGACCGCCCAGTATTCCGCCAGATCGGGCCCGAGCCACGCGCCCAAGATCTCCCGTCCGAAAGCCAAAAAGGGCAGCGCCATCCCGAATCCCAGAAAAGCCGAGAAACGCCCCACATTGGTGGCCCATGGGCCCAACGATTGCCCCCCGTTGCGCTCCCGGTCGCGGCTGGCAAAAGGGACCAGCGGACGGGCCGTTTGGCCCAGAAAGCCGGTCATTGCGCTCGACACCAGCAAGGCCGGCGCGAACGAGGTAACCATGCCCTGACCCAGAATCCTCCCGATCATCAGCACGGGGGCCTGATACACGATCGTTTGCGAAACCGTATTGGCGAGGTTGAACATGCTGAAACCGAAAATGGATCGCATGGTGGATTGCGTGATGTGGCGGATCGCAGGGAGTGCGACCGTACCAACCTTATTGATCGCCAACGTATAGTAGGCGCAATATGCGAATACGTCCGCAAGCAAATACGCCAAACCAATGAAACCAACCGAAGGGTGGATGCACTCGAAGAACGCTGCGACCCCGGCCAGCCGGAGCACGCTCGCCGCAATATCGATCAGATTCGCCAGATCATAATGATTGGTCCCGTACGCTATACCCTTGGGAATGATCAAGGTCAGGTTCAGAAAAAGGGAAGCCGCTTTGCACATCAGCAGGAATACCGTCGCTCGCGCCGCTTCGGGCGGAACGTTGAAAAAGCGGATGAAGAACGGAATCAGCGCCAGGCAGAGAAACGCCGCAAGCAAACCGAGGCCGCCCAGCAGGGCTTGGGCCGTGCTGCTCGTTCTCGCGATCTCCTCCCGGGACCCGCGGGCGACGGCTTTGGCGAAATACCGCACAAGCGTCGGCCCCATTCCCAATTGCAGAAGCATGAAGAAAACCACCGACGAACCCGCCAACTGGTAGACACCGTATTGCTCGGCGCCCAGCCGGGAGATGACATAGGGCATCATCAGGAAGCCGGTGGCGGTAAAGGCAAGATGCGCAACCCATCCGCTTGCGGAGTTCAGTGCAAACTGCCTTCTTGGGCTTCTCATCGTGCAATTGTCTGCGGCCTATTCATGGAAAGGGAGTCCATCGCCCCTCGCGCCAACGGTCATGGCGCGGCGCTCGTCGGGGAATCACCACCGGCTTGGGGAAGCGTTTTACCGAAAGCCGTCTCGCCAAGTCAAGAGCAATTGCGCCCCCCAAACGAGCGGCCCGCGCGCCGGCACGGGGCCAAACTGCTTGCACCGATAACCATTTGCGGTATCGTAGTGGCTGGTGTCGCCGAATATGCTCAACCCGTGCCGAAGGAGACGTTGCGATGAAACGTCGTACTTTCTTGCAGCAAGCCGGTGTGCTTTTGACCGGCGCAGCGGCGGCGGCTGCCGGGGGGGAGAGCCGCCCCATGGATGGAGACAATAGCCCTAATGAGCGGCGGCCGACCGTCCTGCTCACCTCGCCGGATAGCTCGTTGGGGGCGGCGCTGGCCGTCGCCCTGGCCGAATGGTACGAAGTCCGCCCGGCCGGCGAACCGCTGTTCCGCGATGAAGACGGGACGCTCGAGGGCATCCTTAAGGGGGTGAGCGCCGTCGTTCACGTGGCGCGGTCCGACGTGGCCGGAACCGGCTCGGAGGTGCTCGACCGGCGCGGGCGGGAGATGTACGACCTGCTGACCGTTGCCGCCGCCGAGGGGGTCGAGTTGGTCGTGTACCTCAGTTCGCTACGCATGATGACGGGGTACGACCCCGCTTTCCAGGTGGCCGAAGACTGGCGCCCCGTGCCCACCAGCGATGCCGGCCAGCTTTCGCACTACCTGGCTGAGTGCACCTGCCGCGAGTTCGCCCGGGAAAGGCGGCTTCGGGCGGTGGTGCTGCGACTGGGCGAGGTGGTGCGGGGTGAAGCCGGGGGGCTCGGCCCCGCTGAGGTCCCTTGGGTGCATCAGGACGATGCCGTGCAGGCGGTCCGCCTGGCGCTGAAGGCCCACTTCAGCGGGGGGGCGGAGTTGCGGGCGTGGAACGTTTTTCACGTGGCGGCCGACGTGCGGGGCGGCCGTTTCCCGGTCACTCGGGCCAAGCGGGCGCTGGGTTACCGACCGCGGTTCAATCCCTCGGCCTGACGGAGGATATGCTATGGACATTCTGCTGATCGGCGCTACCGGGTTTTTCGGTCCCCACGTGGTGAAGGAATTGGCGCCGCACCATCGGCTGCGGATCACCGACGTGCGGCCCGCCCCGCCCGAAATGCGCGAGCAGTTCCCCGACCACCAGTACTTCGACCTCGACGTGACCTCGCAGGAGCAGGTCATGGAGGGGGCCGACGGGGTGGACGCCATCGTGAACCTGTCGGTTGTGCGCCACCACCCGGTGCTGGCATTCCAGGTGAACGCGCTGGGCTGCTATCACATCATGAAGGCGGCGGTCGAGCACGGCATCCGCCGTATGGTGAACACGGGCCCTCATTTTACGGTAGCCGGCCCGAGCTACGAGCACTTCGATTTCCGCATTAATCCCGACGTGCCGCCGCAGCCGGGCACGGGGCTGTACCCGATCACCAAGTCGCTCGGGCACGAGGTGTGCCGGGTGTTCACGGAACACCACGACGTGTACGTGCAGGACCTGCTGCTGTACAGCCTGCGCGAGGAGGACGAGTTGACGGCCGGCGCCGGCGGGGTTCCCTTCGTGGTCACCTGGGCCGACGCGGCGCAGGCGGTGCGGCTGGCCCTGGAGATCGACCTCGCCCGGCTGCCGTCGAAGTGCGAGGTGTTCTTCATTTTCGGTGACATCCCGCAGCAGAGGTTTCTCAACGACAAGGCGAAGCGGATTCTGGGGTTCCAGCCCGAGGGCGACGTGGCCGTTCTGTGGAAGCGGCCGGGCGCGGCGGAGGGGTGACTGGGCCGTTTCGGCGCGGGGCCCGGGGCCGGCGGCGGCAGTAAAACCATGGGTTTTCGCGTAGCCGAGCCGCTCCGAGGCTTGCGGTTCAGCGTCTCGGAGAAACGCTGCCACGGCCCGCCGCGAAGAAACGCGGGCGGGTCGCTCGATTTTCGCATCAACGTTTTCGGCCCGCCGCGCATATAGCTTCTTGGAGGCCGCCGGAGACGGGACCATGAATGCCGAGCACGAATCGGACGAGCAATTGATGGCCGACGTGGCCTGGGGAAACCGGGAGCCGCTTGGCCGGCTCGTCCGGCGGTACGGCAGCCCGCTGCTGACGTTCATCCAGCGGATGATCGGCGACCGGCACCGCAGCGAGGAACTGTTCCGGGACGTCTTTCTTGCCGTGTGGGATAAACGGCACAGCTACCGCTACTCCAAGCCGTTCCGCGCGTGGCTGTTCCCCAAGCCCGTCGCCGACGCGATCCGCCGTACCGTCGACGTCGAGCCGGAGGGACGCCCCGTGGAGCAGGTGTTCAGCGGCACGCTGCGCCGGCCGGCCGAGATCGGCCTCCGGCTCCCGCCGGAAGCGGTCGAGCAGCGCGCCCGCCTGACCCTGCGAATCTACCCGTCGAGCTTCAGCCAGTTGCTCGAGGGCCTGGAGGCCATCTTCCGGCGGCCGTACGGCTGCTTCGAGCAGACCAGCTCGACCACCTAACCCAATGTGCTGGCCCTGGATTACCTGCAACGGCCCGGCAAAGACGAGGCCGCCCTGGCTGCGAGCGCGTACATTGCCTGGGCCGTCTTTCGCGACGGCCGCGGCGCAGCCGACGCCGGGCCCACGCTCGAATACCTGCTCGGCCACGAACCGGCGACGATCGAATCGCCGTACGTGGCGGCCCTGGTCGCCAACGCGCTCCCCGGGCTCGAGGCCGGCGGGAACGCCTCCCGCCCCTATCTCGAACGGCTCGAACAGGCGAAACGGCAATCGCCCGACGGCTCCCTCGTCTGGTGGGAGCAGCCGAGCGGCGCGCGGACGGTCTTCCATGGCTCCGGCCGTAGCGGCGACGTCGAGGCCACCGCGCTGGCCACGCTGGCGATGCTCGAGGTGGGCGGGTACGACGCGACCGTGCAGGGTGCGCTGAACTGGCTGATCGAGCAGAAAGACGCACGCGGCACCTGGCACTCGACCCAGGCCACCGTGCTCGCCCTGAAGGCCCTCCCGGCCGGCACGGAAACGGTATTCAGCGGCGATCGGGTCCGGGAAATCGAGGTCGCCGCCGCGGGAAAGATCGTGCACCGGCTGAGCATCCCGGCCGACGAGGGCGACGTCGTCCGGGAGGTCGACCTCACGCCCCTTCTAACCGACAACGACGCGCTGCGGCTGACGCTCACCGAACGAAGCGGCACGGCCTCGGGCTACCAGGTCGTGCTGAGCTACCGCGTACGCGACGAGCGGCCCCGAAAGGTCCAAGACGAGCCGCTGGCGATCGTCCTCGACTACGACCGCACCGACTTGGCGGTCGGTGAAACGGTCGCCGCGGTGGCCACTTTGACCAACCGCCGGCCGGCGGCGGCTCCGATGGTGATTGTCGAGTTGCCCATCCCGCCCGGCTTCGCCGTCGAGACGGCCGACCTCGACGAGCTGGTTTCGGGGGACGACATCGCCCGATTCGAAGTCAGCCCGCGCAGCGCGATTCTCTACCTGCGCGAACTGCCCCCGCGGCGGTCGCTGGTCCTGCGGTATCGGCTCCGGGCGACGATGCCGGTGAAGGCCACGGCCGCTCCGGCCCGGGCGTACGAGTACTACGACCCCGACACCGTGGCGATGACCGGCCCGGGCGCTTTTGTCGTGGCGGAGCCTCTTGGGGCGAGCGCCGGGAACTGATCGATCCCGGCACACAACTGACGTTCTTGTCCTGTAAGCCTGGATATTCACTTAGGGTGACGAGGTAGCGTGAGTTCTTTGGCGGGCGACACGGCGCACAAGGCCTGTCGTAGGCGGGAACGATCCCACGGCGTCGGCGGCCATATGCCGTCGGCCGTTCACGCCACAATTCCGCGCATTTCCTGAATGGACAACTTCTCCAGCCAACGGGCGCCGACGGCGTAGCACCGTGATCCCAGGCGGCGGCACCATACCACCTCGGCCAATCGCGTGATCTTGCCGGGCAGCATGAACCGCGTCCACTCGCCCGGAAAGAGTTGTTCGAAGTGCAGAAAGCCCAGCCCACCGCGCGATACGTTCAACGTATACACCGGCCAAACCACGGGCGGGCGGGTCAGTGCCGGCAGGGTTGGCAGGGTCGGCAGGCACTGAAGCAACGCCTTTTCGTTATGCCCGCGAAGGTGGTAGCGAGGATACCGGCGCGCCTCGTGGTAATCGGTCGGCGCCATACCCCGCTTCGGAAAGTCTGCCAACAGCCATTCCGGCAGGACTACCGGGCAGGGTACCGCGGCCATTCTCGCCCCTAGCGCTTCCTCGTAACGACTGACTTCCAGCATTGCATTAGTTCCTCGTCGAAGCGTTTCCCCGTTTCACAGTCGAGTTGCGCCAGGATAGTCTTCTCGTCGAGGGGCGCCTGGTTCGAACGATGGCGTCTGAACCCGTCGAACCCATTGACGATCGCGCAGATCCGCGCCCAGGGATGGATTTCTCTTCCCGCGAGCCCGACCGGATATCCATTGCCGTCGTGCCGTTCGTGATGCTGATAGACCATCATCAGCGCATCCCACGGAAAGTCGGTCCGCCGGCACAGCGCTTGGAAGCCACGCGTCGGGTGCTCCCGGATCGCGTCGCGATTGGCCCGCCCGCCGGGGCTGCGCTCCTGGGGGGGCTTGTTCTGAACTAGCCGCTTGCCGAAGTCGTGCAGCAGCGCTCCCTGGGCGATGGCCGCCAGTTCCCGCCGTCCGCCAGTCTCCACCTCAATCGCCAGCAGCAGTGAGCACGTGGCGACGTTCGTCGCGTGCGTGAAGCAGGAGGCGTCGTTCGCCATCGCGCTGGAAAGGTCACTGAACCGGACTCCGGCGTCTCGAACGATGGCCGCCAATCCGGTCGCGAAGTCGCGGCACGCGGGCACAATGCGTTCGACACTGCCGTGGCGGAACGCTTCGTGCAAGGGTCGCTTCATCGCGTCGCGAAGCAGGGCGAACCGTGCCGCGGGCACCCGGCTTTCGTCCCGGACAATCTTTTCGATAAACCATTCGCGCAGTCGTCCCGCCTCGTCGGCTGCCACGTAGACCGCCTCGACGCCCCGCATTAGCAACTGGTCGATGTCCTTGCTCCAGAGCGCCCGGTCCTTCGCCAGAAGCAGGGTTGCCTGTCCATCCTCGGTCCGCCTATACATGTCCACCGGCAGATGTTCCCCGGCGGGGAGGGTACGAACCGCCACTGGGACCAGCGACCGCGTGTCAGTGGGCTCGCAGGCAACGGTCATTTGCAGCAGTTTCCGAAGCTTCGTGAATTTCCCGGCGCGGCCATTCACCACCGGCATGCTCACTCGGCCGCCGCACGGCAGAGGCGCGAGCCGCGCTTTGCCCCCAACGGGCAATTTCTTTATTGAAACTCTAGCACGGCTTGAAACTCCCGCCCGGGTTCACGGAAGAGTGCGTAAACCCAATGCCCCGCTGCTTAGGGAGGCCGTTCGGGTCGGATGTGGCAAGGATTCGCAAAAGAGCGGTTATCGGCGGTACCCCCCCAACAGAAAGCGGCATTTCGCGGCGTTTGGAGCTTGCGGGCGCCGATGCCGCCTTAGAGTTTTCATAGAGATGCCGCACGCCGCACACGAATGTTTCGCACAGCCACGTTCCGTCGTGTTGTTCTACGAAAGTGCTTCCCGAGTTGAAACCATGAACGTGCAAGACTCACGCTGGATTCGCGCCCTGATCTACGTCCCTTGCGGCGCCGCCGTATGGGGCGGTGCCGCGTGGCTGGACGGATCGGCAGACTGGCGCGTGATCGGCCTTTCGA
>SKJM01000118.1 GCA_007122045.1 Planctomycetales bacterium
AAACTGCGCACGGGCGACGAGGTGGTGTTGTTCGACGAGTGCTACCACCGCACGCGCCAGTTCTGCACCGAGTGCCTGGGCCGGTTCGGGTGCGTCACCCACAAGGTGCCCGCCTGCGACTACGACGCCATGGAGGCCGCCATCAACGACCGCACCCGGCTGCTGATCAGCGAGTCGCCCACCAACCCCCACCTCAGCGTGGTCGACCTCGAGCGGTTCGTCGCCTTGGGCCGCAAATACGGCATCGAGACGCTGGTCGACTCGACGCTCGCCACCCCGATGAACCTCCGCCCGCTGGAGTACGGCGTCGATTACGTGCTCCACTCGGTGACGAAGTACCTTGCCGGGCATAACGACATGATGGGCGGCGTGGTGATCGGCTCGGCCGAAAAGCTCCAACCCCTGCGCGACCTGCGCGGCGTGGTGGGCAACCTGACGGGCCCGCACAGCGACTACCTGTTGTTGCGGGGGCTGAAGACGTTCGAGCTGCGCATGCGGCGGCACAACGAGAACGGCATGGCCGTGGCGGAGTTCCTCGAGTCGCACCCGCGGGTCGAGAAGGTCTACTACCCCGGCCTGCCCAGCCACCGCGATTACAACGTCGCCCGCCGCTACCTGCGCGGCTTTGGCGGGCTGATTACCTTCCTGGTTCGCGGCGCCGACGCTGCCGCCACGGCGCGCGTGGTCGACGCGGTCCGCCTGCCGCGCATCGGGCCGAGCCTGGGCGGGGTCGAGTCGCTCATCGAGCAGCCCATCGTCATGAGCTACCACAGTCATACGCCCGAGCAGCGCCGGGCGGTGGGCATTTCCGACAACATGATCCGCCTGGCCTGCGGCGTCGAGAACGCCGAGGACCTCATTGCCGACCTGCGCCAGGCCCTGGACGGCTAGCCGGGATGAATAATTCGGGCAAGAGCGAGAGAAGCCATGCCGAACATGCCTCGGATAGCACTGCTGGTGGAGACCTCACGCGGCTATGGGCGGGGCATCCTGCAAGGCATTATCCGATATGCCCGGCTGCACGGCCCCTGGTCGTTCTACATCACGCCGGGCGACTTCGAGCAGGCGCTGCCCGCCATGAAGCAGTGGGGCGGCACCGGCATCATCGCCCGGATTGAAACGCCCCAAACTGCCCGGGCGATCCGTGCCACGGGCCTGCCGGTGGTCTGCCTCGACTACTCGGCGGCGCAGGCGGCGATGACCGAAACGCCCTGGAAGGTCAGCGAGGTCCATCCCGACCCGGTCGCCTCGATCGACCTGGCGATCGAGCATCTCGTCGGGCGCGCGTTCAAGCGGCTGGCCTTCGTCGGCATTCCCGGCCGCATCTGGTCGGACCAGCGGCAGGCGGCGTTCGCCCAGCGCGTGAAGCAACAACGCCGCGCGCGCTTCATCTACAAGCCGCCCAGGGCGAAGCGCGACCGCGAGTGGGACCGGGAACAGGAAATGCTCGGCCAGTGGCTGAAGGACCTTCCCAAGCCGGTCGGACTGGTCGCCTGCAACGACGACCGGGGCCGCCAGGTGCTCGAGGCCGCCATGGCCGCCGGCGTGCAGGTGCCCGACGAAGTGGCCGTGGTCGGCATCGACAACGACGAGGTCCTGTGCGAATTGAGCACGCCGCCGTTGTCGAGCGTGATGCTGAATACGGATAAGGGCGGGTATGAAATCGCCGAACTGCTCGATGGTTTGATGTCGGGCCGGGTGCGGGGGCCGCGGCAGTTGACCGTCGAGCCGCTCTGGGTCATCACGCGGCGGTCGACCGACGCGCTGGGCATCGACGACCGCGAGGTCGCCGCGGCGCTGCGGTTCATCCGCGAGAACCGGGACCGGCCTTTTGGCGTCGAGGACATTTTGGAGCAGATCCCCATCTCGCGACGTTCCCTTGAACTGCGCTTTCAGAAGACGCTCCGCCGCTCCGTCCGCCAGGAAATCCAGAACGTTCACCTCGAGTGGGCCAGGCAACTGTTGGCCGAAACCGACATGGCCCTGCCGAACGTCGCCCAGAAGAGCGGCTTCTCGACGGCCAGTTACCTCGGCCAGGTATTCCGCAAGCGTTACGGCGTAACTCCGTCGCAGTATCGCAAACGGATTTCCCAAAGCTGAACCCCCGACCTTTGGAGTGCGGCGATTCATCGCCGCTTTTGCTTTCTTCTTTCTTTGGGGAGTGCGGCGGCTCGACGCCGCTTTCGCTTTCTTTTCTTGCAGTGCGGGACTTCTTGCCCCTCTATATGCCCAAGCCATGCCACCCACCAAGGTGCCTGCCGGCCCCCACCCGCTTGCGTCGTTGGAGGCCGGCGGCCGAGGCGGTTGCGCAAAAGTGAGGTTATTTTGCGCACGATTGACTTGTCCCGCCCGCCGCGAGGTACTAAACTCGATAGGTCAAGCTGACGCTTCCATCACCCCATTCCCCAAGAGGCCTTGCCATGATGAACCGACCGAACCCCTTCCGTACTCTTATGGCATCGTACGTTTTGCCGGCCCTGGGCGCGTGCTGCGTGCTGATTGCCGCCGCAGCCGGGGCCGAACCGGCCAACCTGGCGCCCAACGCCGGCTTCGAGCAGGCGTCGAACGACAAGCCCGACGGCTGGGCGCCGCAAACCTGGGACGGCGACGGCGAGTTCACCTACCCGGAAGACGGACGCGACGGCGGCCGGGCCGTGGCCATCGCCTCCACGGAAGGCGGCGACCTGAGCTGGACCGCCCAGGTACCGGTCGAGCCGAACGGCCTGTACCGGCTTTCCGGTTGGATTCGGACCGAGAACCTCGAACCCGGCACCGGGCGCGGCGCCCTGCTGAACGTGCATCAGGTATCCGGCGCCGCCACGCCCGCGCTGACCGGCACGAACGACTGGACTCGCGTGGAAACCCTGGTGCGGACCGGTGGGCAGGAGACCATTACGGTCAATTGCCTGTTCGGCGGCTGGGGCGAGTCGACCGGCAAGGCGTGGTTCGACGACATCGTGCTCGAACCGATCGACCTGGCCAACCTGAAGCCCGAGGTCACCCTGCGCACGGAAGAAACCCGCGAACCGATCAATCCATTCATCTACGGCCAGTTCATCGAGCACCTGGGCCGGTGCATTTACGGCGGCATTTGGGCCGAGATGCTCGAGGACCGCAAGTTCTACTTCCGCATTACGCCCGAGTACCGGCCGTACCGGGCCCTGCAGGACAGCCCGTTCCCGGTGGTCGGCGCATCGCCCTGGGAGATTCTCGGCCCGGCCGACTCGGTTGCCATGGTGAGCGAGGACTCGTTCGTGGGCGACCACACACCGCGGGTGGCGGCCGGCAGCGGCATCCGGCAGCGCGACCTGGGCGTGGTAAGCGACAACGAGTATGAAGGCTACGTGTGGCTCCGCGCTCCGGAAGGCGCAGCGGCCGCGAAGGTCACGCTGGTTTGGGCCGAGGGCGACGCCGGCCGGCAGAGCGTGGCCATCGAAGGCGTCGGCCCCGAGTACCGTAAGTATCCCCTGGCGTTCACCGCCCGCGCGAGCACCGACGAGGCCATGCTGGAAATCGCCATTGAAGGCGCGCCCGTCCTGGTGGGCACCGCGTCGCTCATGCCGGCCGACAACGTCGACGGGCTGCGGGCCGATACGCTGGAACTGCTCAAGCAGCTTGGCGCGACGATGTACCGCTGGCCGGGCGGCAACTTCGTCAGCGGCTACGACTGGCGCGACGGCATCGGCGACCGCGACCGCCGCCCCCCGCGCCGCAACCCCGCCTGGACCGGCGTGGAGCACAACGACTTCGGCATGGACGAATTCCTCGCCTTCTGCCGCCGCGTCGGCGCCGAGCCGGTCATTACCGTGAACACCGGCTTCGGCGACCATTACTCGGCACGCCAGCAGGTCGAGTACGCCAACGGCCCGGTCGACACCATCGGCGGCCGCTGGCGCGCCGAAAACGGCAACCCGGAACCCTACGGCACCAAGTACTGGTGCGTGGGCAATGAAATGTGGGGCGATTGGCAGCTCGGCTTCATGCAGCTTCGCCACTACACGCTGAAGCACAACCTCGTGGCCCGGGCCATGTGGGAGGCCGATCCGGAATTGGAACTGGTCGGCAGCGGGGCGCTGGGACGCATCAACCGCCGGTTCGACCCGAACGAGAAGCGGGGCTGGTCGCGCGGCATGCTCGAGCAGTGCGCCGATACGATGGACTACATCGGCGAGCACTTCTACCGCGGCCGCCGGGCCGACGACGTGCCCGGCCACGTGGCGCAAATGGTCCAGGCCGTCCGCGAGAAGGCCGAAGGGCACCGCAAGCTCCAGGCCGAACTGGGCCTGCTGCCCGACCGCGTGGTGCCCATTGCCATGACCGAGTGGAACTACTGGCACCACCCTTACGTGTACGGCGAGTTGGGCTGCGTGTACGACCTGGCCGACGCGCTGGGCGTGGCCGCCGGCCTGCACGAGTACTTCCGCCAGAGCGACATCATGCAAATGGCCCATTACGCGCAGACGGTCAACGTCATCGGGTGCATCAAGACCACCAAGACCGAGGCCTTCTTCGCCACCACGGGCCTGCCGCTGATGCTCTACCGGCGCGAGTTCGGCTCGATTCCGGTCGAACTGACCGGCAACCACGCCATGCTCGGGCTCGACGTGGCCGCCGCCTGGACCGGCGACCGCGCCGCGCTGACCGTCGCCGTGGTGAACCCGCTGCCGGAGCCGCAAACCGTGGCCCTGGCCGTCGAAGGCGCGGAGCTTGCGGGCGAGGGAACCGCCTGGACCATCGCTGGCGACGACCCGAGGCTTCATAATGAGGCCGGCGAGCCGCGCGTGCAGATTGCCGAGGAGGCGCTGGAGTTCGACGGGCAGATTGAGGTAGCCCCGTACAGCATTACCTTGGTCCGGTTGCCCAAGAGAGCCCAGTAGCCGCCGCCGAGAAACGGCGTGGCAGGGCATGGGTTGAAGGAGCGCCCCAAGCCCAGTATACTGACCGAATGGACAAGAAAGCGTTGGTTGGCTATCTTGAGGAGATCGACCGGGCATTGCGGTCGCAGGCGACGCTCCACATTTTCGGGAGCGCGGCCTGCATCCTGCTTGACGAGCCGCATCGGACGAGCTTGGACGTGGACGTGGCGGGACCGTATTCCGCGGCCGACCAGCGCGACCTACGGCAAGCCGCCGAAGCGGCCGGCCTTCCCATCAACCCCGACGAGGGCTATGGCGGCGATCATATCGAATGGGTCGGTCCGCTCAGGCTGTGCCTGTCGCCGCCCGTGGAGGGAAGGGGGCTGACGCTCTGGCAAGGAGCACGGCTTCAGATTCGCACCGGTGACATCGCCGACCTGGTGGCCAGCAAACTCATTCGTTACGATGAACTCGACCGGAGCGACATTCAGTATCTACTGGCTGCCGGCCGGACTCCGTTCGCTCACGTCGAGCGCGCGGTGGAACGGCTCCCGGCTCCGTTCGCCGATGATCCGTTGATCCGCGACAACCTGAGGAACTTGCAGGACGACATGGCCGCGTGGGGGTTGGGCTGAGATGATCGACCGAGCGAAACTCCAGTATTGTTACGAGTTGGCCTTCCACCCGCCGCGCCTGAACGAGGTGTGGTGGCGTATGAAAGCGGGCGACATCGCCGATCTCGACGCGCTGGGCGAGATGCTCGATACGGCGTTGCTCCTGCACCAGGCTTTGCCGAGCGAAGGCTACGCATCTCAGCGCGCCCTGACCCGCGTGGCGATCTATCAGGCGAAGGCTCGCGCCTTCGGCACCGTCCGGTTTCTCGAGAATCTGCGAAAGCGGCTGCACCGCGGGCCGTTGGAGCAGACGGTGATTCCCGGCTGGATGGTGCGCGACATCGGGCTGCCGCCTTTCTGCCATCACCCTCCGGCCGGACATTCGAAGTGACTCGCCGGGGTATCCAGTCTCCTCTTCCGGATAGGTGGACCCCGTAACCGGCCCCTGGTGCAGCGAGTAGCGATGCGTGGTGGCCGATTCCGCGTTGACACGCATGAGAAGTATCGGGCGGGTATCGATATCGAGGTCCGCGCCGGCGACCAGATGCGCGATTTTGACCCGAACGACGATCGCCCCCTCGGCGCGGGTCCCGCTTGATCTGCCACTGGACCTGCACTACGTTGGGTGGGATCGTGTTACGAAACCTCCGCCATCCCCAGGGGACCGTCCATGTCTCGGAGCATTGTGAGTCGACACCTCATGGCAGTCGTGCTCGCCGGCCTGTGCGCCCCGGCCGGCGCCGAGGGGGCGAACCTGCTGGCCAACCCCGGTTTCGAGCAGAACGCCGGCAACGGGAGCGACCCGGCCGGCTGGATTGCCGACTTCAACAGCTACGGGGCATTCCGCGGCGCCGCGCGAACCGGCGGCTGGGGGCTGCACCCCGGCGCGGCCGCCTCGGCCGGCGGGCGATACCAGGACCTGGCCGAGCCGCTGGCGGCCGGGCGAACCTACGAGGTGAGGCTGTGGGTGCAGAACTTCGACGGTGCCGAGGGCTCCTCGCACGTGAGGGTGCTCCTCGGGCAGGCCGGCGGCGATACGATCGAAGTGGCCGACGTGGCGCGCGAAGGCGGCCACGCCCGGGCAACGTCGCACTTCAGCGCCGACGGGCTGGTCAACCGCCTGTTCCCCACCAGGCGCGACGGTTCGTGGAGCGAGGTGACGTTCGAGTTCACCGCCCGGGGCGGCGAGAACCGATTCGGCATCTACAACGCCCACCTGGCGGGCGACACCGTCCACTCGGTCAACGTCGACGACGTGGTGCTGTGGGACGTGGCCCGGCGCGACGCGGCCGTCGCAGAAGCGGCGCGCCGGGATGCCGCATTCCGGGAGGAGGTCGGCAGCCTGCCGCCCATCGCGTTCGTCGTGCAGCAGCGGCTGGGAAACCCCGATGGCGTGGTGCGGTATCATTCGCGCCCCGTCGTGGAACGCTGGGGGTGCAAGATCCAGGTTCTCGAAGACGGCGGCCCGCCGCGCACCATCTACGAGAATCCCCGCGCGGCCATCCTCGACATGAACAGCTCGTTCGACGCCAAGACGCTGCTGTTCTCGATGCGCGAAG
>SKJM01000565.1 GCA_007122045.1 Planctomycetales bacterium
ATCTCCAGCAGGTATTCCTTCATGCGCTGGACGTAGCCGGGGCCTCGGGCCGCCTTTACGGCCGACCGGTAGATCGCCGGGTCCTCGTTCAGGTGGTCGATGATGTTGAGCACGCGCAGCGTGGCGTACGATCCTTCTTCCAACAGCGCAATCAGGCATGCCTGCGCCGCGTCGGTCTCCTCGCCGGCGTCGATCAGGCCCCAGGCCGCCATGGCGCGCACCTCGTGCGCCGTGTCGTCCAGCCGCGCTTTCAGCGCCGCAACGGCCCGCTCGCTCAGTTCGTCGAGCATGAGCATCCCGACGGCGCCCCAGTAGCGCATTCCGGGATCGGTGCTTTCGAGCAACTCGATCAGGCGGCCGGCGTTTTCCGGATCGGCTTCCAGCGCCACGTCGGCCGCGTCGAGGTAGGCCGGCAGGTCGTACAACTCCGGATCGCGCACCATCTCGTAAATAGTCGTGCCGTGTTCCGCGGCGCGCCGGGCCATCATCTCCTCGGGAATCAGGCCGGCGTCGTAGGTGGCCAACTGCCAGTTGCGCAACTCGACCCGCATCGCTTCGAGGTCCTGCTGATGCTCCGGGCGGGCGGCGAGGTTGATGACGTTGTCGGGGTCGCGGTCGGTGTCGTAAAGCTCCTCGACGTGGGGCCGTGGCCGGAAGAAGCGGCCGGTGATCTCGTCCGTGCCGCCCGCTCGGTGATGCGCTTCCCATGCCCGGGACGCCGCCAAGCGCCACAGGTACTCGAGGCGCTGCCCGGCGGGTACGTACGGCATGTAGTTCTTGATGTACAAGAACCGCCGGCCGCGCACGGCGCGCACCTCGTCGTACCGTTCGTCCATGCGGCCGCGGAAGGCGAAGTGCGTGTCGCGCTCCGGCTCGGCGTTCGGCCCCAGGAAGATGCGCCCCTGCATGTGGTCGGGCACCTCGGCGCCGGCGATGCTCAGCCAAGTCTTGGGCATATCGACGAAGCTGACCAGCCGGTCCACCGGCGTGCCCGGCTGCTCGGCGGGCCACAGGTGCCGGAACTTTTCCGGGATGCGGACGATGAAGGGGCTGTGCGTGCCGCTGTCGGTCAGAAAGCGCTTGCTCGCCGGCATCACTCCGCCGTGATCGGTGGTGAAGACGACGATGGTGCTGTCGGCCAGCCCGTCCTCCTCCAGCCGAGCGAGCATGGCGCCCACGCGGGCGTCCATCAACTGGACGGCGTCGGCGTAGTGGGCGTAGTTCTTGCGGATTCCCGGCACGTCGGGATGGTAGGCCCGCAGTCGCTGCAACGCCGGATCGTGCCGGGTGTTGTCGACGTCGCCGAAAGCGCTGCTCTCGTGGCTGGCTCCGAAATGGGCGACGTAGAAGAACGGCTGGTTCTCGCGCAGGTTCTGCCAAGCTTCTTTTCCGTGGTCGTCCCAGCAGTCGCGGTCGGAGCGGCCGCCGATGTTGTAGTCGGTCTTGCCCGGATTCATGCAATAATACCCGGCCGCCCGGAGAAGATCGGGGTAGTACGGGATGCTCTCGTGGGGGATGGGGTAGCGGCTTCGCATCGGATGGGTCCCCATCGACAGCGCCAGCATACCGGTAACCCACGTGCTGCGCGAGGGGGCGCAGACCGGCGCGTTGGCAAACGCCCGGGTGTAGCGAAAGCCCTCGCCGGCCAGCCGGTCGATGTTCGGCGTGGTGGCCGCCGGGTTCCCGTAGCACCCGAACCAGTTGACGTTGGCATCCTCGGCGTCGACCCAGAGGATGTTCGGTTGCGGCTGGGGTTGTCCGGCCAGCCCGCTGCCCGCCGCGCCGAGCCACAGCCCCGCCGCGGCCAGTGCGGCATAGCCCGTCCAATTCCAAATCGTCATGGTCCGCTCCTTTCAGTCGTTTCGTTGTGTGGGGGTATCCGCTTGCGCAGTGTAGCGGGGGCGACTTGCCCGGTCAATGACCTCGACCATCGACGGCGCCGTGAATGCCATTCTTGTGGGAGCATACGTACCCACGCCAGGAGGGGCTTTTGGGGCCCCTCTATTTGCGGCTGTTCCGTTCCGGGGTATCGACAGGAGGTGAAAAATTGCCATACCAGGCAGTGCGCCCCACCCGGCCGCTACCGCGTCCGACCTCCCCGGAGGGGAGGTGAAGATGCCGGCCACGACTTGTGTGCAACAACGATGGAGTCCCGGATTCAGCCGGCAAGAAGAAACTGCGTAGAATCCAATCCGGGGCGCCTGCAACTCGAAACGGAAGGGCGTTGGGGTACCGCGGCGCCCGGCGGGAATTCCAAGTTCCCCACTCGGCCCGAATGCGGTATATTACAGGAAAGTCGCGGGGTGGCTGGTTCCGGTAGGCAGGGCAACCGTTTTTCCTCGCAGACGGAACAGCCGCGGTATTTGCCGGCATCCGGTCACCCAATCTGTAGCCCCACAATTAGTGGGGTGCCACGAGCAAGTGAGTCCATGACCAAACGCAAGTCGCCTAAACAGCGGGAGCGGGCCGCCAGGGTCGCCGCCGTGCAAGCCAAGAGCACCGCGCCCGGGAAGAAGGAGCAACCGAGCGAGCAGGGCAAGTCGGGCATGTTTTCACAAGCGGCCGTACGGGAAACCGTCGAGTCGGTTGTCATCGCCTTCGTCCTGGCCTTCCTGTTTCGGACGTTCGAGGCCGAGGCGTTCGTCATCCCCACCGGTTCGATGGCCCCGACGCTCATGGGGCGGCACAAGGACTTCGAGTGTCCGGCATGCGGCCACTGGTATCAGATCAGCGCCAGCGAGGAGATCGACCAGGAGACGAATCGGGCGACGGAGCACTACGTGCAGGCCGGCACCTGCCCGATGTGCCGGTTCACGGCCGACCTGGCGCCCCGCAATCCGCAGTCGAAGAACTACCCCTCCTACAGCGGGGATCGGATCCTGGTGGGCAAGTTCGCCTACGAGTTCAACGAACCGCAACGGTGGGACGTGGCCGTGTTCAAGTATCCGGGCAACGCGGTGACGAACTACATCAAGCGGATTGTCGGGCTGCCGGGCGAGACGGTCGTCATCCGCGACGGCGACATTTTCATCGCCGGCCCGGACGACTCCGAACGCCTCGAAATCGCCCGCAAACCGCCGGACAAGCTCCTGGCGATGCTCCAATTGGTGTTCGACAATCGGTATACGCCGCGAATGATTGAGTTTGGATTCCCCAAACGTTGGGGCGCCGCCGAGCCGCCGGGCAGTCCCGGGCGGTTCGAGGCCGTCGATCCCGACGGATGCCTGGAGTTTGAGACCGACGGGTCGGCGCCGGGCGAAACGTGGCTGCGGTACGCCCACCGCGTACCGACGTCGCACCATTGGCGTGCCGTGGAGCGCGAGGGACGGCTTCCGCCGGGGAGGCCGCCGTCGCCGGAGCTGATCCGCGACTTCACGGCCTACAATACCAGCCGCACAAGCCACCTGCACTCCTTGCACCCCAGCGTGCTGGGTGAACACTGGGTGGGCGATCTGGCGCTGGAATGCACCGTGGAAGTGCTCTCGGAAGCCGGCGTGGTGATCCTCGAGTTGGTCAAGGGGGGCGAGCGTTTCCAGGTGCGGTTCGACGTGGCGACCGGCGAGGCCGACCTCTCCATTGCCGGCCGCCCCGACTGGCGGCCCACCGCCTCCACCCGGTTGCGCGGCGCGGGCACCTACCGCCTCCGCTTCGCCAACTGCGACGACAAGCTTTACGTGTGGGTCCAGGACCGCTTCGTCGAGTTCGACCTCCCGACGCGGTATCACGGCTTGGACAACGATTCGCCCACCGAGGCCGACCTCCGGCCGGCCTCGGTCGGTTCGCGCGGGTGCGCCATGCGGGTGACCGACCTGCGGATCCTGCGCGACGTGTACTACATTGCCGTTACCAGCCGGAACCGGATGGCAGCGACCGATGATTTTCGCAGCTCCGACGCGCCCGACATGTGGGTGCCCCAAAGCGACCGCCGCGAGGTAGTCTTCCACATGGACGAAGACCAGTTCTTCATGCTGGGCGACAACAGCTTGCGGAGCAAGGACGGCCGGCTGTGGGCCGAGCCGGGTCCCGAGGGGCCGGATCACCACGTCGATCGCGAGGCGCTGATCGGCAAGGCCATCTTGATCTATTGGCCGCACTCGTGGCACCGCATTCCGGGAACGCCGATTCCGTTCCCCTTCTTCCCCAACTTCGCAAGGATGGGATTCGTCCGCTAGGATGCCAGCATGCTCGAAGTCCACGGATTGGTCAAGACGTACGGAACCCGCCGCGTGGTCGACCAGGTCGATTTCCAGGTCGGCCGCGGCGAGATCGTCGGCCTGCTCGGCCCCAACGGCGCGGGCAAGACCACCTGCTTCCGGATGACGTGCGGGATGATCGAGCCCAACGCGGGCAAGGTGGTGCTCGGCGGCCAGGACGTCACCCACTGGCCCATGTACCGCCGGTGCCGCGACGGCGGGATGGGCTACCTGGCCCAGGAGTCGAGCGTCTTTCGCAAGCTCACCGTCGAGAAGAACCTGCTGGGCGTCATGGAGATGCTCGGGTTCAGTTGGAAGAGGCGGCGGGCCCGCTGCGACGAGCTGCTCGAGCAGTTCGACATTGCGCGGCTGCGCAAGTCGCTGGCCATGTCGCTCTCCGGCGGCGAACGGCGGCGCCTGGAAATCGCCCGCTGCCTCGTCTCCGACCCCAAGCTCATCCTGCTCGACGAGCCCTTCACGGGCATCGACCCGGTGACCATCGCCAGCATCCAACGGATCATCCGCGCCCTGCGGGAGGCGGGCATCTCGATTCTCGTTACCGACCACCAGGTGCGCGAGACGCTCCAGATTACCGACCGCAGCTACGTGATCAAGGACGGGCAGGTCCTGTGCCACGGTGCGCGGGACGAGGTGCTCTCGCATGGCGAGGCGCGCAAGTACTACTTCGGCGAAGACATGGACATGGGCCGCGGCGCGCCGGCGCCCCCGCACGCGCCGCCGGCCACCGAGTCGGGCCGGCTCCCCGCCCGGCCCGTCCGAAGGAGCGGCTAGGCCGGATTATTCATGGAGGGTGGGACGCGGTCGCGTAAGTCGTTGGTGGGACTGCGCAAGCCACGCTTGGCTGGTTTGCACGTCGTGCGTTGGAAGCAGGCCCGGCCGAGCGACCGAAGTCCCACCAGGCTCTTGGCTTGCTTGTCACCACCCTACATCGTGATGCATCATCCGGGCCGGCCCGTCACGGATCGGCATCGTCCGCCCGGCGCTTCTCCAGCACGACGGTATTGCCCGAAGGGGTATATCGGACCGCCGTCATGAAGTGCCGCATGAGCATCAGGCCCCGGCCGCGGGGGCATTGGAGCCGCTCGGGATCGGTCGGGTCGGGTACGGCCGCCGGGTCGAAACCGGCCCCCTCGTCGCAGATCTCGACGCGCACCAACTCGGGCCCCAGCCAACACCGAACGCGGACCCGTTTGGCCGTGTCGTAGCAGTTGCCGTGGGCGATGGCGTTGACAATCGCTTCCTCCATGGCCAAGCGCACGCTGAACCGGTCGTGCCGGCTCCAGCCGGCGGCCTGCATCTGGCGGAGCAGCGCCTCCTGGATGCTCCGCCCGGCGCCCGCCTCGCTGGGAATTGACCGATCGGTCTGCCAGGTCCAATGCTCGTCAGCCATCAGGCACCGTTGCGATAGGCTCAGGTCGTTCGAGGCGCCGGCCGCGAGGGGGTCGGGCCCCGGGGAAAAGGCAGGCTGCAAAGTGCGCGCCGCCCCCGCCGGCAAAACCTGATTGCCGGCCCGGGACACCTGGACACCCGACACGCGACCTTCGCCGTCAAAAGGCGGCCAGCGCGTCGGCCTCGTCATCGCGAATATCGAACATGCGGTCCAGTTTCGTAATGTTGAAGACCTCGAAGATTTCGGGCCGGATATTCGAGAGCTTCATCGAACCGCCGTTGGCTTTCATCTTTTTGTCCAACGTGATGAGTTTCCCCAGGGCGGAACTCGAAAGGAACTCGACTTGCGAGAAGTTCAGCAGGAGCTTGTCGCGCCCCTCGCCGTCGATCAGGCCGAACAACTCCTGCCCAAGTTCCTGGATGCGGATATCCTCGATGAGTTTGCGGTCGCGGAAGCGGACCACGGTCACGTCGCCGACCTCGTTGACCTCGATGTGTCGATACTCAGGCATCGGCCAAACTCCTTGCGGTAAGGTACTCGTCAGAAGCTTCCATATTAACGCCCGCAGAATACGTGTCAAGCCCAACGGCCCCGAAAAAAACGGCGGGACGGGGCCGGCTTGGTTGCGACTTGCCGCCAAGCCGCGAGCGGCGCGGCCGCAACATACAGGGGGGGGTGGGCCACCCTTGCGCTACGGCTTGCGGCGGCGCACGGCCCGGTGGATCAAAAGGAAGTTCTCGCCCCCGTGTTCGGTTACGATGCCGTCAACCCCCCAGTATATAGGATCTGGGTGGTCTGCGATGGCCAGCCCCACCCGTTCCAGCGCCAGGTTCTCAAGCACCACGAATCGGCCGCCTCCCATGTCGGTGAAGAAGGCAATCCGGTCGCCGGTCCTTCGGAAGCTGCCGGGCTGGTCGACCAGCTCCGTGCCCTCGCGAAGCCGCTCCGCCAGGGAGGACGTTCGTTCCGGCCCGTCGCTGGCCGGAGGATTCTCGGCCGCCGGCGCGGCCGACCCGTTCGGATCGCCCGACGCCCCGCGCGTCGGCCCCAAGGCGAGGGCCGCGCCCAGCAACAGGGCGCCGGCACAGAGCAACGCGGCAGGGGGGCTTGGCTGGCCCGACGATGGGGATCTCGTCGGGTCGCGTTGCCAAAGCGGGGGCTTCAGTGTCATGGGGCGACTCGCTTTTGGACAGAGGCGGGGGGGCAGCGCCTACTTGCCTTCGGGCCGCTTCATAATAAACGACTGGAGGATCAGCGTCGCCGCCAGCGACAGCATGGCCCAACCGATCCACTCGGCCG
>SKJM01000619.1 GCA_007122045.1 Planctomycetales bacterium
GGCTCGGCTTGGTAGGTCAACAGCCAAGTGGCCTCGGGCAAGAATCCTTGCTTCTTGCGGATTTCCTTCATCAGGCGCCGGCACCCTTCCAACTCGCCGAGGCACGGGAAGACGTTCGCGTCGAGTTCGTCGCGGAAGCACAGGTATTTCGCCTTCGCGCAGGCGTCCAGCAGCGAGTCGTCCCAGGCGAGGAACCGATACCCGGGCCGCAGCGGCGGGGGCGCCAGGTCCCGGCCGCTCAGGTCGATTTCCATGCGGTATCGTTTGAAGTAGGTCAGGTTCATACGCTCCCATTATGCATCGGCCTGAGAAACCTGCAATGATAAGCAGACCGTCGGTGGAGTCCCGGCTCGGGCCGGCAACAGAAAGCCGCCTAAAGGCGGTACTCCCACAGCGGTAATCCGGCAGTCGTCACATGCCGATGGGGTGTGCCATAATAGCGTACGGCCACCGCGCGCCCCCGCCGCTTGACGTTCCCGGCATTGAACCTCTACGATATGCGCGCTTGCTGCAATTGAGCACGGGGCGCGAATGGGGAGGGCATGCTCCGCTAGAGAACCAGAGAAAGCGGGTTCGCCGGGGCGGCCCGCTGTCAGTAGACGAAACCGCAGAACGGAAATTGCACAATGGACGTTGCCAAAGTTGCCCTGGTGGGGTTTGGAACAATCGGTTCCGGCGTCGCCCGACTACTGTTGGAACACCCCGAGCGAATCGCCCGCCGGGCGGGCCGACCCATCCAACTCGTCCGCGTGGTCGATCCCGACCTGCGCCGCGCCCGAAACGTAACCCTTCCAGGGGGAATGCTCACCGCCGACCTCGAAAGCGTTCTGGCCGATCGCGAAATCACGGCGGTCGTGCAGCTCATTGGCGGCCTGGAGCCGGAGCGGTCGATCATGCTGCGGGTGCTGGAGTCGGGCAAGGACGTGATCACCGCCAACAAGGCCCTGCTGGCCGAGCACGGGGCGGAACTGTTCGATCGGGCCCGAGAGTTAGGACGATCCATCGCCTTCGAGGCGGCCGTCGCCGGCGGCATTCCCATCATTGCGGCCATCAGCGAGTGCCTGACGGCCAACCAAATTCAGTCCATTCGGGGCATTCTCAACGGTACGAGCAACTTCATCTTGACCGAAATGGAGCGGCGGGGCTCATCGTATGCCGACAGCGTGGCCGAGGCGCAGCGGCGGGGCTACGCCGAGGCCGACCCCACCCTCGACGTCGACGGCACCGACGCCGCGCAGAAGCTGGCCATCCTGGCCCACCTGGCCTTCGGGACCCGCGTCGACTGGCACGACATCCCCCGCACGGGCATCGACGTGGTCGAACTGGCCGACATCCGCTACGCGACCGAGTTGGGCTACCACGTGAAGCTGCTCGCCACGGCCGAGCTGGGCGGCGACGGGTTGCAACTGCACGTCTCGCCCACCCTCGTCGGCCAGGGCACCCCCTTGGCCGAAGTCCGCGGCGCGTTCAACGCCGTCCGCGTGGTGGGCGACGCCGTCGGACCGGTCTTTTTCCACGGGCAGGGGGCCGGGCAAATGCCCACCGCTTCCGCCGTCGTCGCCGACCTGATCGACACCGTCGTCGGCCGCATGGCCATCACCTTCCGAACGCTCGGGCTCTGGGCCGCCGGTTCCGAAACGACCGTCGCCATGAGCGATCCCGCGAGGGTTCCCGGGCGGTACTACTTGCGATTCCACGTGAACGACCGGCCGGGCGTGCTCGCTGAAATCGCCGGTATTCTCGGCTCGAACCGAATATCCATCGCCTCGGTGATCCAGCACGAGGCCGCCGAGGAGGGCGACCGGCTTGTACCGCTGGTCATCATGACGCACTCCGCCCCCGAAGGCGCCCTGCGCACGGCCATGCAGGCCATCGATCGCTTGCCATGCGTCCACGCCGGCAGCGTACGCATGCGGGTGCGCGACTGAGGACCCACCATGAAATACGCCATCATCATCCCCGACGGATGCGCCGACGAGCCGCAGGACGCCCTCGAGGGGCGTACGCCCCTCGAGGCGGCCGACGTGCCGGCCATGGACGCCGTCGCGGCCGAGGGCATCGTGGGCCGCGCGATGAACGTGCCCGACGACCTGCCGGCCGGCTCCGACGTGGCCAACCTCAGCCTCCTGGGCTACAACCCGCGCGAGCATTACACCGGCCGCGCCCCCCTCGAGGCCGCCGCCCAGTGCATCGAACTGGGGGCCGACGACTGGGCCGTCCGCTGCAACCTGGTGACCATCGAGCGGCAGGTCATGCGAGACTTCACCGCCGGTCATATTGCCAGCGACGAGGCCGCGGCGCTGCTTCGCGCACTGCAGGAGCGGCTGGGCGACGGACGGTTCGAGTTCCACCCCGGCGTCAGCTACCGCAACCTGCTCGTCGTGCGAGGGGCGAACCAGCCGGCCCCCTTCTCCACCGACACGCGAACCACCCCCCCGCACGACCTGACCGACAAGCCGGTGCTCGACGCCTATCCGCGCGGGCCGGGCAGCGATCTGCTCAGCCAGCTTATGAGTGATTCGGTGGAGGTGTTCGCCGGCCACGAGGTCAACGTCCGGCGGGTGGCCAGGGGTGAGCTTCCGGCCACGAACATCTGGCTGTGGGGGCTGGGGCAGATTCCCCGGCTTGTGCCGTTCGCCGAGTGCTACGGCCGCCGCGGCGCGATGATCACGGCCGTCGACCTGCTCCGGGGGCTGGCCGTCCTGTTCGGCTGGCGCCGCATCGACGTGCCCGGCGCCACCGGCTACACCGACACCGATTACGCCGCGAAGGGGCGATACGCCGTCGAGGCCCTCGGCGATCCGGCCATCGACCTGGTTTGCGTCCACGTCGAGGCGACCGACGAGGCCTCGCACGAGGGCGACGCGGCGGCCAAGGTCCGCGCCCTGGAGGAAATCAGCCGGCATATCGTCGGCCCGGTGCACGAGGCGCTGCGGGCGATGGGAGAGTACCGAATCCTGGTTTCGCCCGACCACCCCACCTTCCTCCGCACCAAGACCCACGAGCACGGCCACGTACCCTTTGCCATGGCCGGCACGGGCATCGTCCCCGATGCGACGGCCGTGTACGACGATCCGACGGCCGCGGCATCGCCTCGAACGTTCGAGGAAGGCTGGCGTCTGATGCCGTTTTTCCTGGGAGAGCAGGCGCCGTGACAGAATAGCGTGACCGGATTGTAGGATGGACATTCTTGTCCGTCGCGGTTTTGACGGGCTGGAAAGCCCATCCTACTCGCAGAATCGCATACGTTGTCTTGGCACAGGGCCCAGCAACCAACGTAACAATCGCCCCGGGCGACCCGGGGGCATTTCCCCTATCACCCCAGAACCGTAGAAACTCGTTCCATGTCCATCATCGTGCAAAAGTTCGGCGGCACCAGTGTGGCCGACAGTTCCAAGATCCTCGCCGCGGCGCGCCAGGCGATCCTCACCCAAATGGAAGGCCATCAGGTCGTCATGGTGGTCAGCGCCATGGGCAAGAACACCGACGCCCTGGTCGCCCTGGCCAAGGAAATTACCGACGAGCCGCCGGCCCGCGAAATGGACATGCTCCTGTCCACCGGCGAGCAGGTGAGCGTGGCCCTGATGGCCATGGCCATCCACGCGCTGGGACACGAGGCCATCAGCCTGACCGGCGCGCAAATCGGCATCATGACCGACAGCACGCACACGAAAGCCCGCATCCAATCCATCTCGTCCGACCGGATGCGCGAGGCGCTCGACGCCGGGAAGATCGTCATTGCGGCCGGTTTCCAGGGGGTCGATCAGTCGGCCAACATCACCACGCTCGGGCGCGGCGGCAGCGACACGACGGCCGTGGCGCTGGCGGCGGTCCTCCAGGCCGAGGCGTGTGAAATCTACACCGACGTCGACGGTGTTTACACGACCGATCCGCGCCTGGTGCCCGAGGCCCGGCGCGTCGAACGCATCAGCTACGACGAGATGCTCGAGCTGAGCAGCGCGGGGGCGGGCGTGATGCACAACCGGGCCATCGAGTTCGCCAAGCGGTTCCACGTGCCGGTGCACGTGCGGAGCAGCTTCAGCGACAGGCCGGGCACGATGATTGCCGCGGAAGTCGAATCGCCGCACCAGGCCGTGTGCGGATGCGCCAAGGTGAAGGAGGAGGCCCGAGTGACCGTGCTCGGCGTGCCCGACCGCCCCGGCGCCGCGCTGGCGGTGTTTTCGAAAATCGCCGCGAAGAACGTCGCCATGGACATGATCGTGCAGAACGTGGCCGCCAATGGGTGCGCGGACATTTCGTTCACCGTCTTCCGCGACGATCTGCCGGCCACGCTGAAGGCCGTCGAGGAGGCCGTGGCGGAAATCGGCGCCGAGGGCGTCAGCTACGACGAGGACGCTTCGAAGGTGTCGGCCGTCGGGCTGGGCATGGCCGAGCAGGCGGGCGTGGCCCGGCGGATGTTCCGCGCCCTGGCCGAGCGGAGCATCAACATCCAGATGATTTCCACCAGCGAGATCAAAATTTCCGTGCTCGTGGGCCGGGAAGGGTCGCTCGAAGCCCTGCGCACCGTCCACGAAACCTTCGCGCTCGACAAGGAACCGGAACCCGCCGCCGACCTGCCGGCCGTCGGCCCCGCCGTGGCCGGCGGCCGCGACGCTGCCGAGGTGGCCGCCCGCATGGAACGCATGGAGGAGATGGTCATCGACGACATCGCGCTGGACGCCTCGCAGGCGCGGGTGACGGTGGTCGGGCTGCCGGACTCGCCCGGGCTGGCCGCCCAGGTATTCGACCGCATCGCCGAGGCGGGCATCAACGTCGACATGATCGTTCAGAGCACGGAGCGCGAGGGCCGCGCGAGCATCACGTTCAGCATCCCCCGCAGCGACTTGCAGCAGGCGCTGAAGGTGACCACCGACCTGTCGAAGGCGTTGGGCTGCCCGCCGCCCACCTCGGCGCCCGAGGTGGCGAAGCTGTCGGTGTTCGGCATTGGGATGCGCAGCCACACCCGCGTGGCCCACCGCGTGTTCCAGTGCCTGGCCCGGGCGGGGATCAACGTCGAGATGATCAGCACCAGCGAAGTTCGGCTGAACGTGGTGGTCGACGCCGCCCGGGGCGAGAAGGCCCTCGCCGCGCTCGAAGCCGAGTTCGCCGACGTGCGGCTGTAAGCCGGCCGCGTGTGGTCAACACGCCTTGCAAACCAGCACGCGCCAGTGGTCCTGCTCTTGCTCGACGCCCAGGACGCGATGGCCGTCTTGGCTCACGCTTTCCGGCACGTTGCGCGCGCCGGCCTCGTCCAAGAGCACCGCCAGCACCTGGCCGCGCTGCATGCGATTGAGGACCATCTTGGTTTTCACGTAGTTCAGCGGGCAGACCACCCCGCGGTAGTCGACCTCCTCGTCGGGCGGGCGGCCGGCCGGATCCTCCGGCACGGGCGGCGCGGCCTGCGCCTCGCCCGCCGGCTTCGCCACCGGCGTGAACCGCAGCGACGGGTCCATGTTCGCGTAGAGTTCCCGCACCGCCTCGACGTAGGCCGCGGCCTCGGCGGCCGGCGGGCGGAAGGCATCGGCCGGCTCGCCCGCTGCAACCACCTCCTGGGCCCGGGAAGTCAGGGGCCGTAGCGACTCGTCGACGAGGCCTTCGTCGAGGAAATGCCGGATGAACAGCCGCAGGGCGTCCGCCGGTTCATCGGCCTGTTGCCCTTGCGTGACCAACAGGGCGCGCGAGGCGCTCACCACGGCGTCGAGCAGCCGGTTTTCCGCGACGGCCTGCTTCGCGCTGGCGATGTCGACTTCGATCAGATCGAACACCCCGGCGCCGCATTCGCCGGCGCCGCGCCCGGCCAGGGAAAACGGCTGCTGCGCGTCCCAATCGAAGTAGAACTCCGAGGCGACTTCGTAGTCCGGCACCGGGGCGAATCGCTCGGCAAGCTGCTCGAGCAACCGGTGGCCGTGCGTGCGGGCGAACTGGGTGAAGGAGCCGTCGTCCCGCTGCCGGCGGTAGGCGTCCAACAGGGCGACGATCAGGGGAGGCACATTGCGGGCGGGGACGGCGCGGTTGCCTTCGGCCAGCGCCGTGCTGCCCTCGGCAACCACCCCGCCAAGCTGCACGACGTAGTACGGCACCAGCCGGCCCCGCACGCGCCGGGCGGCGCCGAACAGACCGATGTCGGCAATGCGGTGGTTTCCGCAGGAGTTCGGGCAGCCGCTGATGTGGATGCGCAGGTCGCCCAGCGCGTCGAGGTCCCAGCCGGTTTGTTCGAGTTCCTCGCGGATGGCCCGGGCGAGGCCGCGCGACAGGCCGATGCCCAAGCGGCACGTCGCCGCGCCCGTGCACGCGATCAGGCTGCGCACCACGGGCGGTTCCGCGGCGGCCAGGCCGAGGTCGTCGAGTTGCGCGTGGAGTTCCGACAGCCGGGCCTCGGGAACCCACCGCAGGACGAGGTTTTGTGCCTGGTGGGAACGCAGCGCCCCCTCGCCGAACCGTTCCACCACCCCGGCCAGCGCCTCCAGCCGATCGGCCGCGATGTCGCCCAGCCACAGCGGCAGGAACACCTGGTGGAACCCGGGCTGCTTCTGCGCGACCACGTTGCGCCGTCGCCACGCGGGAAACGTCGGCCGGCCGGCGGTCGTCGACCCAGAGCCCGGCTCGGTTGGCGCGGGCAACGGCTCCACGGCGGGCAATGCCGCGCCCGACGCGCTGACCGCCTCCACTTCCGCCCGGTACAACCCGCGCAGCTTCTCGATTCCGATCTTCTCCGCCAGGAATCGCAGCCGGGCCTCGTGGCGGTTCTTCCGGTTGCCGTGCTTGTCGAACACCCGCTTGACGGCCTCGGCCACCACGTGCGCCCGATCGGCCGGCACGAACGGCTCGAGCAGGTCGGCCACGCGGCTGCGCGCGCCCAGTCCGCCGGCAACATACACGGCGAAA
>SKJM01000314.1 GCA_007122045.1 Planctomycetales bacterium
CGGGTCACCCGGGCGGCCATGATCGGCGGCGGGCGCGATTGCCGCATCGAGAACAACATCTTCGTGGACTGTACACCCGCCGTCCACGTGGACGCCCGGGCCCTCGGCTGGGCGCACTACCACGCCGACGGCTGGCTGCAAGAGGCCGCGGAGAAGGGCACCCTGTCGGGCATCGCCTTCGACAAGCCCCCGTACCGCGAGCGCTATCCCGCGCTGGCCGCCATCCTCGAGAACGAGCCGAAGGCCCCGGTGGGCAACGTCATCGCGCGGAACATCTTCCACGGCGGCCGCTGGGACGGCATCCACGCCGCTGCCCGGCCTTATGTGGCACTCGCCGACAACCTGATTGACGAAGACTCCCGCTTCGTCGATCCCAAGAACCGCGACTTCCGCCTGCGCGACGATTCGCCCGCGTGGGCGCTCGGCTTCGAGCGCATCCCCGTCGAGAAGATCGGGCTCTACGAGGACGAAGCCCGCGCCTCCTGGCCCGTCGAGCACGAGGTGCGGCCGGGGGGATAGGGCGTTGGTATTTCCCGCGGCAGGTGACCTTGGCTTTCTATCACTTGGCTTTACTCATGGTGCGCCTGTCATTGTCCATATCCTTCCACTCCCTCAGCACCTGGCTGGGATACGATGCGGCTGCGCAGCTCGGGCAACCTCTCAGGGTCGGCCTCGGCAACAAGCGCCTTGATCCACGCAGCCGTATCCTGATCCACACGAACCGCTCGGGGCGGAAGCACATCGAATGCATAGAACACGTTCAGCCCTTCCCGCAACGGCACGACCGTGTCATTGATGTACCCGATATGACGCACTCGCTGTCGCTCCGTCCGCTCCATCGCCACGGTAGCCGGCCCCGTCACCACCCCCGGCCTTGGCGAAAACCACAGAAACAGAACCTTCAGTTCGTTATCTGTATCATAGGCTGGAGCCAGCAAGTATTCGCCTTCGTCGGCCGCCAACCTTTGCTGATAGGGAACCCACACGCTTGTTGTCCACCATCGGTCGCGCCGCTCGCGATTTTCTGAGTTAATGCGAGTAACCATACCGTACGCCACGAATGCCGGGCCAACGGCCAGCAATATGCATATTCCCATCAGAAGCAAACCGTGCGTTCGTCCGTGCGCACGGGCGTAACCGACACCGGCCAATGTGCCAAATACAATCAGCCACCAAGAGAACATGCCTATTGCGACGGCCGCGCCGAATTCCAGTTCCAACGAACCGGTATTGCCAGCCCACGCAGCGCTCATCCATGCAATCGCGACAATGACCAGTATCATCTTGCCGCCTGACCACACGATACGATCGATCACACGCAGCGTGTCCCACCACTTGTCCGATACTATGGCTTTCATCGCAGCCTCGAGTACGGGTTCCAACTCGATGGGAGCATCGTTGTTGACTTACTCGGCCGCTGTCCTCCGGAACAGCACGAACGCGCAGAACTCGCCCCCGCCGGTGTCGGCGCTGGCGGGAATGGGAACGTCCACAGGTTTGCCGTCGAAAGTCCCTTCAGCGACCGGATTGCCGAAGAAGTCGAGCGCGCTAACGATGCGGAACCGGTCGCCTGGGTTGAGGAACTCGCCCAGGTCGACCGGCACCGCCGCGGCCTTCCGCCAGTTGAAGATCGCCAGGTTCGCGCGGTTCGGGTCGTACCGGTTCGGGCGGAGGATCATGCGGGCGGGTTCCTCGGGCCGGGGCGCGCCGGCCGGAAGAACCGTATTGTTCCGCTCGTCCACCTCCCGGAAGCGGTTGATGCTCATGCCCGCGCTGACGATGGTGTTGTCACGCACGACGCAGTCCTCGTTGTGCGGCGCCGTGTAGCCGATCTGCAGCGGCACTTCGTACAGGATGTTTTCGGCGGCGACGATGCCGCGGCTCGGCCGGCCGCCGCCGATGAGGATGCGCTGGCGGCCCCCTTCCCGCAACGGGGCGAAGGCGATGTTCCCGATGATCCGGAAGTTGTTGACGAACGCTCGGGCGCTGCCGTACGCCTGGATGGTGGTCGAGTAGTTGCCCCAGAGGATGCAGTCGGTGATCCGCTTCTCGCCATCGTCATTTTGCGTGTAGATGCCGGGCCCGTGGTAGCGGTCGGGCCCGATCCAACCGTTGCGGTAGATGAGGGATCCGTGCAATTCGCAGTCGACCGCCATGCGCCAGAAACTGATGCCGGTTGAAAGGTTGTCGTGGACCACCAGGTTGATGAACTTGCACCGGCGGGCCGAATTGATGGTGATGCCGCCGGCCGGCCGCTTGTCGTCCTCGACATGCGAGCCGGCCTGTTCGACGCGGCGGTCCCACCCCTGCGCTTCGCTCACGATGAACTCGAGGTCCCACATCCAGATATCCGCGGCGTCCTCGACCGTCAGGCCGGCGTCGATGGTGGTCCGCTCGCCCGGCACGGGGCGCACGTGGACGGGATTGCCCTCCTCGCCCGTCATCGCAAAGCGGTAGGCGCCGCCGTCGCGCGTCCGATTCGGATGCCGGTACACGCCGCTCTTCAGGTAGACGGTCGAACCGGGTTCGACGGGCTGCCTTCCGGCGAAGACCGATTCGATATCCCAGGGAGCCTCGGCGGTTCCCCGGCCGTCCGGGCGGCCGCAGGGCGCCACGAAGTATTCGGCCGCACCGGCCGCGAGGGCGAGACAACATGCCGCCACGGTGGTCATCATCGGGCTTCGCTCGCTGCCAGATCCTGGCGGCTACTGTTCCACCTTCGCCTTTTCGCGGCGTTTGCTGGGCTTGCACAGGATGAGCAGGCCGAGCCCGATGCCCAAAAAGACCAGGGCGTAGGACATCACCCAGGGCGAGGCGCTGCGGGCGCCGTCACCGCCCGCTTGCGCCCAAGCTTGCGGGGCCGGGGCCAACCAGCAGGCGGCGGTGAGCAAGCAAGCAACGCCGCGGCGGGGAAAGACTCGCATAAATCGCATCGAAGCAACTCCCTATCACTCTTTTGGGCAGCCGGCGGCCGGGCCCACCCCGAGCCACGCGTCGAGCGGCCGGGCGATGCGGCGGAACTCGGCTGTGGGCATGGCCACGGTGTCCCATTTGGGTGAAATGACGCGGGCCGACGCCGCGTAGTCGGACAGCCGCACAGCTACAAAACCATACAAATTTCCACGATACTCGAAAAGCTGAGCCTCCGGTAGGGGCGCCCGATCACCCAGCACGTCGTACGCGAACACGAACAACGCCCGGAACGACGCGCCGAACAACTCCTCCCATTGGGCCATGCTGACGAGGTCGTCGCGGGTCGACCAATTCTTCCAATACTGTTTCGTCTCTTCTCCGGAGGGAAATCGCCGCCCCTTCACGTCGACCAGCCAAGTCTCGCCGGGCGAGGAGACGATGAAGTCGAGGCTCTTGATCGAGGCCCCATCGCTCAACACGCTCCGCTTGGCCTCGTCGACGGCCACATAGGGCACCCCCCGGCTTCGAAGGTATGCCTCGAACGCGGTCTCGTAGTGGTTATCGCGGTTCATGGGCAAGCGCCCCCGAGCGACGGTTCCGACCCCCACTGATTGTACCCTGGGCGGCCCGGTTTGGCAAACCGTGCCCGGAAAGGAGCAGCACGGAATGTTTTTGTGGAAAATAGTTGGCGCGGAAACCGGCCGAATTGGCGAATCTGATGTTGTGGCGAATCGGCGGATCGGCAACAATGCCGCAGTTTTCATGCGGGACGGTCTCGACTGCGAGACCGGCTCGCCCCCAGTTGCCGCGCGGACCACTCGATTCGAGGCAAACGGACCCAGCCGCCGGCGGCCCGCAGGACGCGGCCACCGGGAGTGCCATCCGCGCGAACCCAAACGCAGACCGACAGGAGGGAACCGATGGTCTCGTTGCCCGCTACCCTGATGAGCCTGGCGCTGCTCGGCGCCGGCGAAACCGTCCTTCTGAACTTCTCGGCCGACTGGTGCGCCCCGTGCCGAGCGATGGAACCCACCCTCGAGGCGCTCCGCGCGAAAGGCTATCCGATACGGAAGGTCGACGTCGACCGAGAGCCGGCCCTGGCGCAGCGTCACGGGGTGACGTCGCTGCCCACCTTTGTGATGCTGGCCGATGGCCGAGAGGTGGGGCGACTGGTCGGCCGCGCATCGCTCGACCAGCTCGAACAGATGTGTCGGCGGGCGGGGGGAACCGGAACCTCCCAGGGCCCCAACCCCTCCACAGCGGTGTCCGGAGTGCCGCGTCGTGCCATCGAGGACGGCAACTTGCCCCCCGCCAGGTCGCAGGTGGTTCCCGTCGCCGCGACCCTGCCGGCCAATCAACCGGGCGCGCGGGATGCCCGCGGGGTGGCAACTGCCGATGCCCTCGAGGAGGCACCCCCTTGGGGGGCTCCGCGGCACGTTAGCGACGATCAACGTATCGCCGCCACGGTCCGCCTGAGAATCCAGGACGCACGAGGGCATTCCCGAGGCACCGGCACGCTCATCGATGCACGGGGCGGTGAGGCGTTGATTCTCACGTGCGGGCACATCTTTCGCGATTCGCAAGGCAAGGGCCGCATCGAAGTCGACTTGTTCGGCCCGCACGCCTCCCAGCGCATCCCCGGCCGGCTTGTGGCGTTCGACCTGAAAACCGATGTCGGCTTGGTGGCCCTCCGTGTGCCGGGCTCGGTGACGACCGCGCGCGTCGCCCCGCCCGACTACGAGCTTCAAGTGGGACAATCAGTCGTTTCGGTCGGATGCGACCACGGGGCCGATCCCACCGCCCGGCACAGTCGCGTCAATTCGCTCAACAAGTTCCTCGGACCGGCGAACATCCAGGTGGCCGGGCAGCCGGTCGAAGGGCGCAGTGGGGGTGGATTGTTCACCACCGAGGGGTACCTCGTCGGCGTCTGCAATGCGGCCGACCCTCAGGACGGGGAGGGGCTGTTCGCTGCCGCCGAGTGCATTTACGCCATTCTCGATGAGGCCGGCCTGGCGTACGTGTACGATCCGAGCCAGCCGGCGCCCCTGCCGCCCACCCGCCCCTCCGAGCCTGTGGAACCGGAAAGCGACAGCCGGTTGGCAACCGTGCCTCCCGCGCCGCCAACAGAGCCAATCCATCGCGGGGCGCTCGAAGAGATTCGGTGGCCGTCGGGCGCCGGCCCGGTACGCCCCGTCGCCGCGACGCGCGACGACCTGGCGGCATTCGAACGCGATGAGCTTCCCGCGCTCGACCGCGACGAGCGTACGGCGCTGGCAGAGATCCGCCGCCGGCTCGACGAAGGGCATGAGGTCATCTGCATCATTCGGCCGCGCGACAATCCCCAGGCGAAGAGCGAAGTTCTGGTCCTCGACAAGGTGTCGTCCGACTTCCTGCGGCACCTCGAAGCCGCCGCGCACGCGGCCGATAAGCCGCGGTTCACGTCTTCCCGCGAGTAACGGCCCCTCGTGGACAGGCCGGATTGGGCCGATCGGACGGGTCGGATCAGTTGGACGGATTGGGCTGAGCAAGCCGAGCGTGTAGGAACGGGCTCGCAGTTGGAGTTCACGCTTTAGCGCGCCAATCGAGCGCGGGCGCAAACCGGCACGCTAAAGCGTGAACTCCAACCATGCTACAGGGTGTCCGGCGCAAGCCTGTTCCTGCACCGGCAAAACTCCCTTCCGACGGCGGTTGTTGACCTATGATTTCCTTGGAGAGGGTACGCGCCAGCGGCCGCCTCTCTCGAGGTTTCCCAAGAGTCCCGTCTTTCGCAACCGCTTTCCGGCATGGTTTTCTTGACGTTCACTGTTGGTCTGTTGAATATATGCCTGGGGTTCGCCGTGGCCGTGCTCCTGGGCTACGGTCCGCCGGGCCTGAAAGAGGCCTGGGAGGCGTTCCGCGGCGAAGGCGTGCCGGCAGCCGAAGGCATTAACCCCCTGGCCGACTTCGCCGGGCAGCCGGCGCCGCCTTTCGAGTCGATGCTCGACGACACCGCGGGCGACGAATCGGAAATCGAGCCGTACAGTGAACCCTACGACGACGACGCCGTCGAGTTCGAGCAGATCGACCTCGAGGCCCCGGAACACTGGGACCTCAACGAGAAGTACATCGAGACGTCGATCCTGAAGCTGAATATCGCCATGATGAAGAGCGGCGCCCGGGCGACGGAACTCGACACGAAGCTCCGCGCGTGCCGGGGGCGGTCCGACCGGGAAATCGTCCACGAGTGTCTCGCGAAACTCCAGGAAGACTGCGAAGTCTACCTGGCCGAGCAGACCGAGAACGCCGAGCGGTTCCGCGAGCGCGTCGGCGAGTTGGGCGAGTTGAAGACGCTGGGCGATGAGATCGAAACGGCCAACCTCGAACAGGCCGCTCAAATGGAAACCACGCTGAGCAATTTGAAGTCCATGGATTTCGAGTCGGACCTCGAGGCCGCCAATGCTCGGCTGCTGGAGGAAATCGACAACTTGCGTGTCGCCCGGCACCGGCTTCGCGACCAGCAGGAAGCCGCCTTCCTGGCTATCGCCCGGTACGAAAACCGCATCGACAGGATCGAAAAGCAGCTATTTACCGATCCCTTGACCAAACTGCGTAACCGGATCGGGCTGGAAGAATTGCTGTGGCAGTGGTGGCGGCAGCAGCGGCACCACGAGCGGCAGATGAGCGCGGCCTTGTTCGACCTGGACGACTACGGCGGGTTGAACGAGCGGCATGGCTCACTGGTGGGCGACCGGATCCTGTACGAAATCGCGCAGTTCATGCTCCGCTCCGCCGGCAAGGCCGATACGGTGGCGCGCTACGCCGGCCAGCGATTCACCGTGATGATGCCCGACGCCGGCCCGCGCCAGGCCGCCAAGCTGGCCGAGACCATCCGGCAGAGCATCGAACACCTGGTGTTCCTGCGCGACGGCGCCCCGGTCCGCCTGACCGCGTGTACGGGCGTGACCGA
>SKJM01000531.1 GCA_007122045.1 Planctomycetales bacterium
AAGCCTTCGAGGCCGGACGCACGATCGCGCAGTTCAACGGAATGTTGGTCGCCCGCGAGGACCTGCTCTCGCTGCTTGTCGCCAACCTTGTCGACGTGCGCGTCAAGGGCGATGCCGAGGTCGGTTGGCGGCTGCGATTGGAAAACCGGGGACCGGTGGCCTTGGAAGCCGCGCTGGAAGACATCCAGGAGAAAGCGTTGACGCTCGAACCCTACCAGAAGGTCCTGCTGCCCCTGGACGAGACGCCGGAATCCATCCGCATCGAGTGGAACAACCTGTGGATTCGGCCCACCGACAACTTGAAGACGACGCACCCGCTGACGTTGCTTCCATGACCTGGTGTTTGCTGGCTCCAACGTGCCGTGGTGGTGCTTGCCGCGACCTGGGGCGCGGGCCGCTGGACGCCGGCGTCGGAGGTCACGGTCCGACCGGAGCGGATCGACGACGTCCTCACGAACCCGAACATGGGCTTCGCTGATTTTCACATGGGCTGGCACTGCGAATCGCGCGCGATCCGCCTCGAGGAATGTGTGCGGCGCATTGCCTGGCCGGCCAATTACCCCGAGACCGCGGTCACTTACTTCCGCTGGTACTGGGACCAATTGGAGCCGGAGCCCGGCGAGATCGACTTCGACTACATCGACACCCGCATCCAGGCCTCGAACCTCACCGGGCAGACGCTCTCCTTCCGCGTCATGGCCATTCGCGAGGCCGGGGCCGGCATCCCCTCGCGCCGGGAGGTCAAGGGCGTGCAGGCCAACGGCACCTTCTGGCCCGACTACCGCGATCCGGTCTTCCAGCAGGCGCAACGCTGCTTTGGCACAGCCCAGAAGAGGGTGTGTCGAGAGCGTCTTCGGAACCGGCTACCGTCAACGGTGCGCGTACGCGCGATAGACCGCGTAAACGGCAGGCTCGCTACTGTTGCGCTCGAAATTCACGCGATTGAATCGCCGAGACACGGTGTCCCAACAAAAGTGATTACTTGGTCACCGATGTCCGGTGCCTCGATTGCGAAGGTCGAGCGGCCAGAAAGGGCGTGGCAGGGAAGGCCAGAAGGCTTGGCCGGGGAGGCAGCGTCGCGCATCGTGGTAGAATTTTCACACCGGTGGACTGTCAGCGCTCAGCATAAGGCCGGCTTGCCCGGCAACGCAGGGATCGTGCCTGCCGCAGGCGAGCGCCGTGCACGCCGAAATCGAGGGCAGGTTGGGCCTAACGCAACGCGTCGCCCGGAATGGGATAACCGGAACTGCGATGTCCCAGCCGGCGGTGGATTTCCGGATCGATGGCATAGCTGATGCGGTGCACGGACCCGTCGCACAGCGCCATGTGAAAACCGGCCGGGTGGGCGCTGCCGAAGTTCCGGGCGGAACTGTAGCCGGGCGTATCGCGCCGCGGGCGGTAGGCATCGGCTGGATGCGTCCACCGGTTCACGTCGAGGTCGTAGCCGAGGTCCCAGCCCTGGTCGTCGCCGCTGGACCTGCCGTCAAAGTAATCGTCCGGGCTAAGATACCGTTCGCCCAGCAGGTACGTGTTGCTGGCGCCGTCGCGAATGTGGGCGATGCGGATCTCGCTCCGCCGATAGATGACGCCCGTGGCCTCGTCGTGCCCGCCGCCCGGCTGGGCGTCCCATGCCTCCTCGCTCATGGCGTCGCCGTCGGGCAGCGAGCCGGGGCCCTGCCAAATGCTCGGAACCGCCATGTCCCCACTGGAGGCGGCGTAGTCGCTGCGCCCGATCATGGGCGGCCGTTGCGCGTTGAAGTAAGGGCTGCCGTGAACATACGGGTAGGCGATGCTTCGGCGCCGCGTGGGGCAGTTGAACACCGAGACGGGTATCTGAAGGCGCCGGCCGATCGCCTCTCGCTTCGCCTCCCCCGTCAGCCCGGCGCCCATCTGATGCAGTGCGTCCAATTCGAGATACGGTAGGATGTTGTAGTGCCACCCGCCGGGCTGCCGGTGGCTGAAGCCGCGGTCGGGATCGCCGGCCCAGCGCCAGCCCCAGCCGCCGGTGGGAAAATGCCCGTGCGCCTCGGCATGGTGCAGCGCGGCCATGGCCATTTGCCGGACGTTGTTCATGCACTGGGCGGCCCGCGCCGCCTCGCGGGCACTCTGCACGGCCGGCAGCAGCAGCCCGATCAGGATGCCAATGATGGTGATGACCACAAGGAGTTCCACGAGGGTAAACCCGACAACCTTGTATCGGCCCATGATCCATCCTTTGCTTTTCCGATATTTATCCAATCATCCTCGCCGACGTACCAGCAACCCGCAGGCCAGCGCCGACATGAGTACCAGCCAAGTGGTCGGTTCGGGAACGGCGCGAATGTGCAGGGCATTCAGCCCCGCCGCGGTGGCGCCTCCGATGGGATTGCCCACCTGAAGATCAAGCACGTACGCGGCGGCTTGGTCGTCCCACTCCGACCACGCGCTCAGGAAACCGGTATCATAGCTCCGAGTATCCAGCGTAAGGGTCTCACCGCCAACGAACGACTTGCTTTCGGCGTCCCACGTACCGCCCAAGTTCACCAGCGTATCGACGGCGAGGTCGCCACTGACGCTGTTAGCCGAAGCGAAGGTCAATTCGTAGAAGTACTTCTCCACGCTGGCCATCCGGATGACGGCCAAGTTATTCCTGGGGCCGGATGCGTCGTTCTCGCCGGCGAACTCCACGATCGTCGCCGCTGGGAATTCGACTCCGTTCGGTGCGGTAATCGCCTGATTGGGGCCCTGGGGCCAGGTCCAGCCGAAGGCGTCGGTGACCGTCAGGGTGATGGGCGTCAGCCCGCCGTCCGGATCGCGTAGGGGGATTTCGCCCATGTCGGTCACGCCCGCCCGAGAATCCATGCGGTTCCATCCGTCCGGGGGCGAGACATCGCCTCGGCCGAAGTCCACTTGCGCAACATAGTGCCGGCCGAGTTCCGATTCCGGGACGAGCAAGCCGGCCACCTGGGTCTGCGTCAAGGCGCTGTCGTAGATGCGCACTTCGTCGATCGCGCCGTTGAAAGAGTAGCCCTGGCGTTCGTTGTATCCGACGTTCAGGCTTTGGTTCGGGGTGCCGAGGGAGCCGGTGAACGTCGCCTGGTTGGGTTGAAGGGCCCCGTTGAAATAGGTCTTCATTTGTCCCGTATCGGCGCTCCAGGTGAAGGCCAAGTGGTGCCAGTCGCCACTGCTGGGGGCGCTGTTATCGAGCGTGGTCTTCTGGCCGGGTCGCTGCAATTCCACGCGGATTCTACCGTCATGCCAGAAGAGCGAGTAACCGGGATCGTCCCAGCCGCCGCCGCGGTTGACGATATGCCCGCTCTGACCGGCCGATGCGCTGTTGACCCACGCCGAAACTGTGATTGCGTCGGTCAGATCAAGCGTGGGATTGCTCCCCATATCCACATAGGCCGAACTGCCGTCGAAACTGAGCGCATAGCTTCCCTCTCCGAGCCGGCCTTCGGTCCAGGTGGCCCCGGAAATCTCCCCGTCGTTGCCGTTGGGCGTGGCGTCGAACGCTATGGTTCCCCCGCCTTCATCAAACGGCCAGTAGCCGACCAATCCGGCCGAGGCCGGCACCACGAAAGCAACCATCAGCGCGAAGCTGATCCCGATCGTTAACTCAATAGGACGCTGCATTGTGAACCTCCTCGAAAAGGAAATAGTGGCTCATCCGTTTCCAGGTGCAAACACCGGGGAAAACGGCAAGCGCCACGGTTTCGTTGCGGGCGACTTCTGCGTAGGCACGACACGCCCGCTTTGCCGACATGGATTGGACCAGGGGCTTCGGTACTGAGGGCCGACGGAAACGAACACAACGGCGCCTCCCTGCCCGCAGCCGACACAGCCCCGCACGATGCAGCCGCTGCCAGTTGCACGGTCACGTTGATGCCGATGGACAACCATCGCAGCATCCTCGCCCTGATCGCGCCGTTCCGGCCCGATGCCCGGCGGGACGGAACCGAACGGCCGTTTCTTCGTCCCATTTTGGGCACGCTTCGACGAAGAATCAAGCAGCGGCTCCCGGCTGGCAGCGGAATTGCGGGAAATAACCCCCGGAACCCCCATCTCGTCCGGCTTCCGAACATGTATAATGCAGCATCGGGCTGCCGTCTCCAAACGAGCCACACCGACCGGAGCGGCGGCGCGTAAGCCCTTGTCGGAACGGCGCAACTGACGGCCTTGCGGGAACAAGGCCCGCTTACCAATTCAACGCGCCGCAACGGCCGAGGTTTCGGCAGGCGAGCCGATTGCGTGTTCCGGCCCGCATTGTCCTGGGCCATTCGCGGAGTCCGCATTACGCAAGATTCGCAAGGTTCGAAAGACCGAATGAGCAAAATTCTTGAAAAATTGCTGGTGGCGCCGAACATGTACGAGCTGGTGATCGATTCCCCCCGCATTGCCGCCAAGGCCCGGCCGGGACAGTTCATCGTCGTGATGGCCGACGAGCGGGGTGAGCGGATTCCGCTGACGATCGCCGATTTCGACCCAAGCCAGGGGACCATTACCATTGTACTCATGGTGGTGGGCACCAGTTCGGCCAAGCTGTCGCGGCTCAATGTCGGCAACTCGCTGCATGCTCTGATCGGGCCCCTTGGCCACCCTTCTGAAGTAGGTTCGATGGGGATGGTCGTTATGGTCGCCGGCGGCGTGGGAACCGCCCCGGTCTATCCGATCGCCCGGGCCTTTCACCAAGCGGGTTCCCGGGTCGTGACGGTGCAGGGGGCGCGGTCGAAGGAATTGCTGTTCTGGACCGATCGCCTGGCGTCGGTGAGCGACGAACACATGATCACCACCGACGACGGCACCGCCGGCCGGAAGGGCTTGGTCACCGAACCGCTGGTCGAGTTGCTCCAACGGGACGCCCGGAAGGAGATCGAGCGCGTGTACGCCATCGGCCCGGCCGTGATGATGAAATGCTGCGCCCAGGCGACCCGGCCCTTCGGCGTGAAGACGATCGTCAGCCTCAACCCGATCATGATCGACGGGACGGGCATGTGCGGCGGCTGCCGGGTGGAGGTGGGCGGTCAGACCCGGTTTACCTGCGTCGACGGACCCGAGTTCGACGGACATCGGGTCGATTGGGACCTGCTGCTCTCACGGCAGAAGATTTACCACGAGCAGGAAGCCTGCTCGCTGAAACAATGGACCGAAGAACTCGAGCGAACGCGATGAACGAAGACACCTCCCCCTCGCGCGAGCCAGCCCCGAAGCGGGGCGGCCGCCCCCCCCGGGTTCCCATGCCCGAGCAGAGGCCCGAGGTCCGCGTGGCCAATTTCGACGAGGTGCCTCTCGGCTACACGCCGGAGCAGGCCCGGGCCGAGGCCGCGCGGTGCTTGCAGTGCAAGAGGCCCTTGTGCCTGGAGGGTTGTCCGGTGAACGTCGACATTTCCGGCTTCATCGCGCTGATAGTCGAGGGCAAGTTCGCCGCGGCGGCCCGGAAGATCAAGCAAGACAACTGCCTGCCGGCCATTTGCGGCCGGGTATGTCCCCAGGAAACCCAATGCGAGGCCGCGTGTGTGTTGGCCAAGCGGGGTGAACCCGGCGCCATTGGCCGGCTGGAACGCTTCGCCGCCGACTACGAGCGCGAACAGGGCCTCATCGAACTGCCCGAAAAGGCCCCTCCCACCGGCAAAAAGGTCGCCGTGGTCGGCTCGGGGCCGGCGGGCTTGACCGTGGCCGGTGAGCTGATCCTCCGGGGCCACGAGGTGACCGTCTTCGAGGCCTTTCACAAGCCCGGCGGTGTGCTCATGTACGGCATTCCCGAGTTCCGCCTGCCCAAGCGAATTGTCGAGGCCGAGGTCGACTACCTCCGCCGCCTGGGCGTGAAGATCGAACTGAACCAGGCAATCGGCACGTCGCTGACCGTCGACGAGCTGCTCGATGAGGAAGGCTTTGACGCAGTGTTCATTGGCGTGGGCGCCGGGCTGCCGTATTTCATGGGTGTGCCGGGTGAAAACCTCGGCGGGGTCTACTCGGCCAGCGAATACCTCACCCGAAGCAACCTGATGAAAGCCTTCGACTTCCCGCAGTACGACACGCCGATCGTCCGGGGTCGCACGGTTTGTGTCATCGGCGGGGGGAACGTGGCCATGGACTCGGCCCGCACCGCGCGCCGCCTCGGGGCGGAGAAGGTGGTCATCGTGTACCGCCGCTCGCGGGCCGAACTACCCGCCCGAGCCGAGGAAGTGCATCACGCCGAGGAGGAGGGAATCGTCTTCAAACTTCTCTGTTCGCCCATCGAGTACCTCGGCGACGCGCGAGGCATGGTCCGCCAAATCCGCTGCCAGGTGATGGAGTTGGGCGAACCGGACGCGTCGGGCCGTCGCCGCCCGCTGCCGAAACCCGGCGCCGAGTTCACCCTCGACACCGACTTGGTGATCGTCGCCATCGGCTCCGGCGCCAACCCGCTCCTGACCCGGCAGACGAAACAGCTTGAATTGAACAAGCGGGGCTACATCGCCGCCGACGGGTCGGGCCGCACCAGCCGCCGGGGCGTTTGGGCGGGGGGCGATATCGTCACCGGCAGCGCCACGGTCATCCTCGCCATGGGCGCCGGCAAGGCCGCCGCGAAGGACATCCACGCCTACCTTTCCGGAGAAACCGCCTGGTAACGGTGCGTGCCGAGGTAAGCTAGTCAATTAGGGGTGAACGGTTAATAGCCGGCGCGGTGGCTTGCAAGCACCACCACTTTACGTTACCTATTACGTGTGGGTGGGCATACAAAACGTACGCGCCCGCGTCGGCAAGCCGCCGCATCTGGTCGCGGTAGTAGACGGCCTCCTGCCCCGCGGCTTCCGCCCATCGGTGCGGATTGCGGGGCTCGTAGTCGGCCGAGAAGTCGAGGGCGACAAGATGCTCTTGGCCGGCAATGCCGGT
>SKJM01000393.1 GCA_007122045.1 Planctomycetales bacterium
CGACGTGCCGAGGCGAAGCTGGTCGACCGCCTGCTGGCGTTCCTCGACGAGGGCATGGCGGCCGAGCCCGGCGCGGAAGCATGGCGGCAACTGAAGTATCAATTGCTCGTCGCGCTCGACCGCCCGCGGGAACTCGAGGCGGTGCTGCACGCGTGGGTTGCGCCGGGGCGGGCCGCCAGCCCCTGGCGGATCGCGCTCGGGTACCTGCTGGCCGAGCAGGGCAGGATTCCGGCCGCCATCGAGCAGTTCGAGGCGACCGGCCCCGGCGAACTCGGGCCGGCCGAATACCACGCGCTGGCCGGCTGGTACCAGGCTGTCGACCGTCCCGACGACCGCGAGCGGGCGCTGACCGAGGCGTACCGCGCCGTCGATCCGCGCGATCTGCGCGACCTGCCGTCGCAGCGATTGCCGTCGCAGCGATGGGACCTCTGGCGCCGCACCGTCGGCATTGTGCCCGGCGATGCGAGCAAGGAGGTGCCGTACATCCTGGCGGCGCAGTTCGAACAGTCGCGATGCCCGCAGAGCTACCTTCGGCGCGTGAACGCGTTCTACCGCAAGTCGCGCGATTTCCGGCTGTTGCGCGACGTGGCCGACGCCATGGTGGGTCACACGGCCGATACGGTGTACCCGATGCTGGAGGGCATGCGCGACATCTTCGCCGAGTCGTACGACGAGGCGACGGCCGATCAACTGATCGGGCACCTTGCCGAAGTGCGCCGCCAGGCGGAAGCGGCGCTCGACCTCCGCGCGATCGACCTGCTGGAACTGGTCGCCGCGCACGGGGCGACCGAACGGGCCGATCGACCGCGTGGCGCCTATTTCGGCCCGCCCCCGGAGCCACCCGCCGCGCCCCCGGCCGCCGAGCGGCGGAACGAACCTTGCCCTCGCGGCGACCGGGCCGTGGCGGCCCTGCATCGGGCGATGGCCGGCGAATGGACGCCGGGCGAGCCCCGCCTGGCGGCCAACCTGCTGGCCGGGCTCCGCCCGAGCGGCTACCCGCCGCTGACCGAAGCGCGAATCCAAGCGCTGGAAACCCTGTATCGCGGCGCCGAACCGGGAACGGCGGACCGGCTGCAACTGGCCCACTGCCTGGCCCGCACTTACCGGACCCACCACCGCCGCGACGACGCCGTCGACCTCCTCGACGCGGCCCTGATCGAGGACGGGCAAGGGCGCGACGGCGTGCTACCCGAATCGGCCAACGACTCGCTCGCGGAATTGATCGGCGATCTGGCGTATCAGCGGCGCTTCGCCCGGGCGGAACAACTCTTGCTGGGGCAACTCGATCATGGGGGGGCGGCCGGGCAGCGATCCTGGCTCACGCGGCAACTCGACTCGCTTTACGTCAACGCCATCTGGCACGGCGGCGCCGTCTCGCTCGGCACGGGCCCGGCGCTCTACCGGGCAGTCGAGCGCCGGATGCGAGCCGACGTCGAAGCCGCCGATCCCGACCACCGCCACCGGCTCATCGGCCGGCTATGCACCTTATACCGCAGTATGGAGCACGTTCCCGTCGAGGGGGTCGAGGCGGACGCGAAGGACTTCGCCCTCAAGCAGTTCCCCGAGGCGCCCTCATCGCTCGGACGCGAGTATCAGGGAGCCGTCGAGAACATGGCCCGCACACTTCGAGTGGTGGTCGATGCGCGGACGGCCGTGGAGTTTCTCGTCGATCGGTTGGAGCAGGAGCCGGCGTGGTTCCGCGACCACGGCTTGGCCGGCTGGAACCGATTCGGCGGCTTCCTCACCCAGTGGCTGCCGGAGGCGGAGGACCTTGGCGACGTGGAGCCGCGCCTCCTCCGAATCGTCCTCGCCGAATTGCGACGCGACTTGGAAACACGAACGCCCTCGGGCGGCAGGCGAATCCACAGCGCAGGCCACGGCTTCTGGGCTGCGAAGTCCGATGATTTCCGCCGGGTGGCGGAAGCCGTGTTGGCCCAGCGGAGCCACTGCGGCGCCACGGTGGCCCATACCGCCGACTACCTCGACCGCGGGCTGGCCCTACACGACCGGGCCGTCGAGGTGATGCAGGATGCCCATCGGCGCGGCGTGCTCGACGAGGCGGGCATGCGCCGGCTGGTCGGCGACCTCGAGCGGCAACAGCGGCAGGCCGAGGCCACTGCCGTCCTGCTGTCGCTGGTCGAAATGCAGCCGGACCAACTCAACTACCGCATTCAACTTATCGAGGCGTACCACCGGGCCGGGCAACCCGACCAGGTGCGGGCAACGCTGCAAGCCGCACACGATCATTTCCGAAAGGAAGGTCGCTGGAGCGAATCGGCCATGGTGCGGCTCGCCCGCGCCTGCCTCGCAATGCAGCTTCACGAGCGCGCGGTCGAATACTACCTCGAAGCCATCGCATACCACGAGCGCATGGCACCTCGCCGGGGGATCAGTGGCGGGACGCTCTCGAACTACTACTACGAACTCGCCCGGGCCTATGCGGGCTTGGGCCGCACGGCCGAGGCGGTCGACGCCGCGTGCGGGGGCATCGTCAGTTGGGGGCGGCGGCGCAACGTTTCTCCCGACGCCCTGCGGAACCTCGAGCAGGTGCTGCGCGACGCATCGGACCTCGACGCCTTCGCCGCCGAACTCGACCGCCAAAGTGCCAAGACCGGATGGGACAAGCCCATCGTTCGCCGGGCACTCGGCCGCGTATACCTGGAAAAGAAGCGGTACGCCGACGCCATCGCGCAGCTCGAAATTGCCCTCCATTTCCAGCCGAATGACCGCCCGACGTACGCGGCACTCGTCGCGTGCCACGACGGGCTGCACGACGCCGAAGGCGCGATTGCCAGGCTCCTGCAACGACTGGAGATCGACCGGCGCAATACAACCCAGTACCAACAGCTTGGCGAGCGCTATATGGAACTCGGAAAGCCCGATCAGGCCGACCGGGCGTTGCTATCGCTTGTGGAGACCCTCCCCGGGCAACCCGCCGGGCACCTCCTATTAGCCGGGACGCTCCAACGGCACAACCGATGGGCCGACGCAGTGCCGCACTGGCGACGTGTGGCCGAGGCCCCGGAACTCGAAACCCACGGCCTGTTCAGCCTGGCCCACGCGCTGATCCGTCTGGAACGCTGGGACGACACCGCGGAAGTGCTGCGGAAACTCGACGTTCTGTTGCCCGACGCCTCCAGCCACGACGCCGGGCGAATCCGCGCCCTCTGGAAGCAGGTCGAGGCAGGACGGGAACACCCGGACAGCCCGTAGCTTGCAGCAGCGCGCCTTGCCGGATCGGGCTCCTCTACTCTTCTTCCATCGTCGCCACGCCACCATGACGGTTCTCGACAGGCCATCGCGGATGTCGGCAGATCGTACTCATTCCGCACCCGGGAACACCGTCTTCTCGCCCCGAACGGCCAGGTATACTTGCCGCGTGCCGTTTTTGCGCTTTTGTAGGATGGACATTCTTGTCCGTCTTCGCTTGGACGGGCTCGAAGCCCATCCTACGGAAATGCGCAGTTTTAAGCCGCGGCGAGTATAGTTGGTCATGCCGGGGCCGGCCGTGCTGGCCAGGCTGCGGTAGATTGCCGGCATCGACTTGATCAGCTTCCCAGGATGCCGATGACGGCGATCACCGCCAGCAGTTCGATGAGGGTAGACCCTCGTTTCCCGGGACCTCGAATCATGACACACCCAGGGAGGTATGCATCCACTCCGGCACGCGGCACAGGCGGCCGTCGCGGTCGACCACGGCCAGGGTGGTGCGGCCGTCGGCCAGCCGCTCGCCGTCGCGGAAGACCTCGTAGCGGTGTTCGATCTTGGCGGCCGTCACCCGCTCGACGATCGTGCGGATGGTCAGCACGTCGTCGTACCGGGCGGGCTTGCGGTAGCGGCATTCGGCCTTGGCCACCACAATGAGGATGCCTTCCTCTTCCATTTGCCGGTAGCAGCCGCCGCTTGCCCGAAGCATTTCGGTGCGGCCCATCTCGAAGTAGACAAAGAACCGCGCGTGGTGGAGCAGGCCCATCGGGTCGGCATCGTCGTAGCGGACGCGCACCTGGATTTCGTGTTGTCGGAGCATGGCGCCTATTTTACCGGCTGGAGCTGGGATCGCGTCAGTGGTGCCCCTGCCGAGGTGGATTTAGCCATTCTTTTGGACCCCCTATTGACGCGAGGGACCGAGTTCTCGTAGGGTTACAGGTTGGCATCAAGGCAAGTGGGAGGTCGGTCGTACCGGTAAACTTCCAAACCCCGGCGTCCCGCTCACCTTGTTGTGGGGGGGGAGGCGGTTACACCAACTTCAGGGGGAACGGCGCCATGGGAATCGGCGAAGGCAGCGGAATCGGTTTTTCAACGATGCGCGGGCGGAACTATCCGGCCATCCGGCAGTTCACCGTGTTTCTGGAAAACCGCGTGGGCCAGTTGCTGGAGGTAGTCCGCCGTTTCGAGGGGAGCCGCGTGCGAATCGTGGCCCTTTCGATTGCCGACTCTTCGGAGTGCGCCTTCGTTCGGTTTCTGCTGAGCCACCCTGAAGAGGGGCGGGAAATCCTCGAACGCGCCGGCCTGGCCATCATCGAGAGCGACCTGATTGGCGTGGAGATGCCGGAAGGCGACCAGCCGCTGCTGCAAATCTGCACCGCCCTGCTCCAGGCCGAGGTCAACATTGTTCAGGCGTATCCGCTGCTGGTCCGCCCCCGAGGACGCGCCGCGGTCGCGCTGATGGTCGACAACATCGACCTCGCCCAGGAGACCCTGGCCAGCAAGAACTTTGTGATGGTGACCGAGGAGGACCTCCAGGAAGAGGAGGAGGGGCTGTAGGGCGGATTATACGCGGCGGTAGCCGGTTCCGTTCAGGGGGAGATTGCGGCGCTCAGTCCCACCACCATTGGCCTTCGGCCAGGTCGACGGTGGTTTGCTCTCGGAGCCGGGCCACTTCGCCTTCGTCCGATTGGGCCTCCCGCAGCGCCCGGCCGGCCTCGATGCTCACGCCGCCGCCGACGGGCGTCATCAGCCGGTTGCCTCGCCAGATGGCGTTGACGGCCGTCTCGACCTGCCGCGGCGCCGGGTGCCGCTTCACGGCGAACCGGTCCTCATCGCCCAACAGCGGCATCGACCAGCCGGTCTTCCCGTAGAGGTCTTCCTGCTGAATGAACGCCGCGCCGATGGCCAGGTCGATCAGGTTGCGCAGCTCGGCGTACACCGGCGAGCGGGCGGCGAGTTGGGGATACCGTTCGGTGAAGCTGTTGGTGAACGCCTCGCTGGCCCGGTTGGTCCGCCCCGTCACGACCCGCTGCCCCTCGGCGGTGACCAACTCGTCCTCGCCGATCAGCTTCACGCCGTCGCCGACCAGTTCCATGGCGAGCCGGTCGTCGGAAACCCGCACGCTCTCGTAGTCGGGCGTGAAGAACCAGCGTTGCAGGGCGTTTCGGCTGACCTGGGCGGGGTTGGCCCGGTCGACGTAACTGACCAGCCGGATGGGCGGCTGCTCCAACCCGATGCCGATAAGCTTCATCCGGTAGTCGGCCTCGACGAGGACCTGGGCGAAGCGGGTGCTCGGGTGAACGCCGGTGAGGGTGACGTTTTGAAGGCCGAGGTTGTTGCGCAGCCCGTCGACGATGTACTGCGTGTGACCGGGCGTGGCGCGCGAGCCGACCTGCTGGACGAACTCCTGCATGGCGCGGAGACCGTCCTGAGTCGGATCGATCGAGCAGCCGATCATCCGCGTCGACCTTCCGCCGGGCGGGAACGCCCGCAAGGCCACCACGAGGTCCTCCAGATGCACGACGGGCCGTCCGCTGCTGATGCCCACCACGCGCCCGGCGGCATCGGCCACCCAGCCTTCGGCGGGCCCGGCCAGCACGATGTCGCCCGAGTCGGGATAGCAGAACACGTACTTCGCCCGCTGGAGCCCGGCCAGGTAACGCATCTCGTCGGTGAGAACGCCGTTGCGGTCGGCAATGGCCTTTTCGAGCCGGGTGATCGACACCTTGCGCATCGGCGAGGGGCGCAGCAGTTGCTGGTCGAGCGACGCCCGCGCCGCGGCCACGCGTTCGCGGAGCAGCCGGTTGCCGGGGTCGGCAAACGTCTGGGTACGCAGGACGCCTTCGGCGTCAATCACGACGCCGGCTCCCACCTGCGCTACCGAAGGAGTCGTCCAGATCAGGCTCACGCCCAAACCGACCAACGCGAGAGCCATTCTACCAAGGATTCGAGAGGCCATGCCAAATCTCTCCAGTTTCAGAAGAAGGTGATTGTCCGGTACGCTCCCACCGCCCAGCCCGCAGACCGGGGGTGGGAGCGTGCTATAGGCACTTCAAGGCAGCCCCCGCGACGCAACGCCGCGCAGACTACCGTCCACTGCCTTTATCTTAATTGGGCAAGCTAGGTAAATCAAGCAGGGGGCACGAAATAATTCGCGACGACACTCTTGTTGGGGGTGCCGCAACACTCTTGTGCAGGGATCATGGGCGTGCGTTGCCGTAGGATGGACATTCTTGTCCGTCCATGTGGACGCAGAAATGTCCATCCTCGTGGGCGACGGACACGAATGTCCATCCTACAGTGAAGTGCCGAGCCCTTTCGCATTCTCCGGCCGGTGGCTTACGCTACGGGCGCTCGGCCGTAACCCGAACGCCGTCGGCCAGCGTGGCGTCGGGGATGTCGACAACCCGCTCCCCCGGCTCGAGGCCATCGACGACCTCGGCTTCCAGGTCATTGCTCAGCCCAAGTTCGACCTCCTGTTCCCGGGCCCGGCCGTTGCGGATGGCGAACACCCGCCAGCGGCCGTCGGCGCCGCGGAACAAGGCGGAGCGCGGCACCACCAGGGCGTCGTCTTCCGCCGCCGTGGTAATGCGGACGCGAACCCGATAGGCCACGCCCATTCGCCGCTCTGCGAGCAGCCG
>SKJM01000614.1 GCA_007122045.1 Planctomycetales bacterium
GGTCGTGCTGCGGCGCCTCAGCGTCCAGGTCCGGTAGAAATGATGCGATGTTGACCTCGGATGTCTTGGGACCGGCAAAATGCTATAATGCGCACCATGGTCGAGACAGGCGCAACCCTCCGCTGCGCGTGTTGCTCGCACCGGGACTCTGGGTTCGGGAGAAATGCAGTGTTTTTGGCCAAAGACAGTCGCCACGGTGTCGCATATCTGGTATTCACATGGGATGACCCCCGACAGGCGGGGTTTGCTGGCCCAGTCGAGGAGGTCGCGCTCGATTACGATACGCGTGCGGTTCACCGTTGGCCCGACGGAAGCGTCCAGCCTCAACCTTGTGTCGGCCGCGATCCTGACCAGTCGAGGCACTTCAGAATGTTCAAGAGCAGCAGCGAGCGAGACTCCGAGGGATATCAGCCCGTACCGGGGGAACCTGTTGTGTTGGACTCCTGGATGGACTATCTGAAGCTGTTTCATCCTGAGGATCTGCCGGACGAAGAGTGGTATCGCCAGTTGGACCGGTACGACGAGGCCTCGCGTCTTCGGCGTCAGCGGGCGGAAGTGCCCGCTCAGCCGACCACCGGAAGCCGGGATGAGGTGGCTGCCTGGGTGGCGAGGAAGCACCTGATCGCCGATAGCGCCATCCGGGAAGTATGGTACCTGCCGCGCGAAGCGCCGCCCGAGGAAATTCGTTTGCTGGAGTTAAACGACCGGCTCGCGGGCGACGAGTCGCAGGCCGAAGCGATCGATTTTGGTCTGGATGTCGAGGGGGCCCGGTTCCGGTTGTTCGTCGCCGACGTCACCAGCGATCAACTCGACCGGATCCAGCGGGACCCCTCGCGGCTTCCGCCGGGATGGTCCCTCGAGGATACGAGAATCTGGAGGCGGGGTGCATGACCGAACACCAGCGGTTGTTCCTCGTCCAAGCACGCAGCGACTTTGTCGTGTATCGACTGTTGCGCAGCCGGCCTGATCTGCCCGCCTGTCACGCGTTACACTATCTGCAGATGGCGACGGAACTGCTGGGGAAGGCTCATGCTTGGAAGCACGGCCCTCGCTCGGGATCGCACCGCGCTTTCGTCGGATTCGTGCGAAGTCTCTCGACCAATCGCAGGGCTCAGAAACGATTGGGATACGGACGGAATGACACTTGGGAACAAATGATCCGGAAAAGCGTCCCATTAGCCGAAAAGATCGAAGGCTTGCCACCGGCCCTGGATCCGGATGGCCCGAACCCCGAGTATCCATGGCCGCGCGACGCCCCGCACACGGCACCGGCAGAGCACACGTTTGAAATCTGGAACGAGTTGCAGGAAACGGCCGCCGGCCGTCGTTTTCTTCATTTGCTTGGGGCGCTCTTCCACGCTGCCGAGGCGTTGCTTTGACATGATCAAAAGGAAACGGTTCGTAGCTCCCCGGGGCACGGGGCCACGCTTCCAATGTTAACTTCACAGCGTCCGGGTGCTGTGATAGAGTGGTGGCACGCCACGGTTGCCGCGAGTGAACTATCCGAATCCTGTGTATCCACCGACCACGAAGTCGAAACGGGGACGCAGCTAGTTTCTGCTTCCCTCAAGGGCACGCTTCGGTGTTCGCCTCGTTAACGCGCGGGGGTTGACAACCGAATTCCGGCCCGTGCGCTCGTTGAACGGTACGGCGCCTATGTGCGCGGACATCGTTCGTCCAAGCTTTGCCCGTCGAGAAGCGAATGTCTCGTCGGCAACGAGTCAGCCAAGTCGCCGCCGGCGCCTCAGCATGGCGAATAGCTCCAGATGCAACCACAGTCAGGCAGCCGGGCTCGGGCACCGCCTCGATACGGACGGCGGCGGAACGATTGCCTTCCCCATAGAACGCTTCAAGAACATCCTCCCAGGAATCGTCATAAGCTCGCATGAAGCCGTAGTCGATGGGGCCATCCGGAACGGTGCTGCCAAGCAAATAAGGTGTTAGGAAGGGGTATTTGCCCGGATCGGGATTGAGCGGGGTGAGGGTGACAAAATGCTCTTGCCCGGCCGTGGTGGTCAGGCCCAGCGGAAGCACATCCCATTCCAGGTAGAACACGCCTTCGTCGTATTCGGTAACGGCAATTGGCTGTTGCCAACCGGCATTCACCGGCCCTGCCACCTGCTGCCCGGCCATCGGGTTCGACTGTACATCGTTGTAACTATCGAAGAACCCAATCCAAAGTGGAAAATCGTTGAACTCCGTGAGGTTTTCAAACGGCACGAACCAATCTTCGTCCACGATGAACACACCGCCCACGCGGCTCAAGAGTTGGCCGTTCCCGACAAACGACAACGCCGGAACGCTTTCAAAGTCGGGCTCCAGCAATGTCGCGAACCAAAGGTCCGGATGCCAGTCTTCGGTGGTGTCGCGGAGAATTTGGGACTGCGTTCCCGCCTGGACCGGTGCGGCGACGCACACACACAGAGCAAGAAACAACGCGCCTACTGCTTTCATCGGAATCTCCTGGCGTAAATCAACTGGTGCAAGACAACGGAGCTGCGCAATTCCAACTGAACTAACCGACGCGACCAACAACGCGGCCAAACCCGCGCAATGCACGGCCTCGCAACGTCGCTCAGGGATGCGAAATGTGATTTTCTATGAAACTTAAGTATAATCAAGAGAAACTGGCGGGTCAAGAGGTCACCCTGGGTTGCGCGTCGCTCGCACCGCTCGCATCGACTCCACCCCCGGCAGGCTCAGAAACTTCCCTTCGGAACTCCAATTCGACCCGCCTCGTTGCCCGCTGGCCCATGGACCGTTTTGCATCCCTCAGCCACGTCCAAGCGCACAGTCGCCGCGCCGCACCAGATCAAAGCCCCTCGTGCAGATCGCCGCAGCGGAGCAAGCCGTCACCGACCGCTCGACGCCCGGCCGCCAGTAGCCGTACTTGTCCGAGAATCGCTCCTCGTACACCCGGCTGGAATGGACCGAAATACCGGTCCGCGACGCGCCACAGGTAGGAGGCCCGTGGATCGCGCGGAGCGTCGAGTGGTAGCACGTCGGAGTACGCGGCTGTCATTACAGCGGGGGCGCCGGCCCAGCGAGAGCCTATGCACTATCACTGGAATATAACGCTCGACGATACGCTCCACCTCGTTGATCCTGAGTACTCCTACGGCTGCCTCCCCGATCGCCGTCCGAGGTTCGACGCCCATGCCCCCCCAAGTGGACGGGGGAGTCACGGGATTCGGACCCGCCCAAGCGAGAGCCAGCCGGGCGCGGAGGCGTCTTGGGTTCGGTTGGCGAACCGCAGGGGCTTGCCGCCCCGCATCGGGTTCATCACCTGCACGGCCAGCACATACTTGCCCGCGTTTACCCCGCTCACGTCCAAGGTATCGGCCCACAATCGCGGCCTCTCGCCGGGCAGCAGATGGGTCACCTTGCCGGAGGCCGGGAACGTCTTCACCGGCGAGCCGTCGGCCAGCAGGCTCCATTGCGCCGGCCAGTCGTAGTAGAACGGGGCCACCCCGCGGTTTTCGATTTCCAGCTTCACCGCGAGCTTGCCGTCCTGCACCGCGCCGATGCTCACTCGCGGGCAGTGGAATTCGTAGCCCATCCGCCGCACCTGCTCCATCGCCCGCCGTATCCGCTCGGGCGGCTGCTTCCTCGCGAACATGCCGCTGTCCATCAGCCAGGTGACGTGGGTCGCCTCGACGCACTCGCGAAAGCTCTGGATTCGCTCGTCGCCCGGATCGTCGTCGAACACCCTGCCCCATGCCTCGGGGCGAATTTCGCCGCCGATGGGATGTGTCTTCCACTTTGCCTCGGCGTCGGGCCCGGCCGCCTTCAGGGCGGTCATGTAGAACCACTCGTCGCCACGCCTGCCCGTGTGCAACGTGGCCCAGGCGAACGAGTCGTCATGGTAGCCGAACCTGCGGCCGCTGTTCGCCGCGTACCGGGGGTCGTTCTCGCCGGCCGGGTATCGCAGCAGCACGTGCGTCGTCCGGAACGCCGCCTCGTAGGCGGTCATCACCTCCTCTTGCACCGCCTTGCCGGCGAACAGTTCCGGTCGGGGGTAGGTGTGCCATTCACCCCACGCTCCAAGCAACCCGGCCGTAATGAACCCGATGCGCGGGTCGCCGTCGTACTTCTCGCCGAGGGCGGCGATGAAGCGCTTCAGCGACCGCCGGAGGTTCTCATCTTCGTAGTCGGGCGTTTCCACCGAAACCGGCCGAAAAGGATGGGTCTTTTGGTGCACGTATTTGTGGACCCTCAGCCCGTCTTCGAGCAGAAATTCGGGAATAACGCCCTGCTTGCCGGGAAACTCGAGGTACACGCGGAACACGGCCTGATGCCCCCGACCGGCCACGTCGTCGAGTATCGCCTCCAGCGGACGCCAGTCGAACTCGTCGTAGCCTTTCACCAGGGCCGAGTACGGCAGGTAGGCGAACTCCATGCTGTGGGGAAATCGGTCGCGCACGTCGCGCCGGTAAGGCACCAGCCCTTTCAGCGGGTTGTCTACCGGCGCGGGCGCGTACTCAAGCGGCTGCCACGAAGCGGCTTGAGCCGGCCGCAGACCGATGGCAAGCAGAACTGCAAAGCATACTGTTGGGTAGGCGCGAATCATTCCTCCGACACCAGAATGGCGGACATGTACGTTATAGCGTACATCAGGCGGGTCGCCGCGTCCATGGCGTTGTCCCTGCCCGAAAACACGCGGTAACCGTTCACGGGCCGGCCGGGGACTGGTCCATTTTTCGGCCGATTGACGCTGTTCTTACCGCAAGACGATGCCCGAAAAATGGACCTGTCCCCTTACCGGCCGAAGGGGGACAGTCGCCCGTGAACGGTTACAACACGCAACCGCGCCCACCCAAAGCGTTGGCTTCCTTGGCAACGCCCGGCTGCCGCGTTACGGTTAAGTAGACGCGGGTCGTCGGCGGCCCCCCGGTTGGCCCTTTGTCGGCCGCAGCCTTTGTGTGCCCGTCGAGGCGGGCGAAACGGCCCGCCTTGGGGGCATGCGGCGGCCCGATCGCGGGCTCCTTGCCGCGGACGGATGGCTGGGCGTGTAACCAATCGCGGGCCCGGCGTATCTAATCCATGAAGACGACGTTTCCCGCCATCCTTGCCCTTTGGCACCACCCTGAGGATCGCCCATGCTTAGCTTCTTCCGCACGTGCGGCAACTTGGTACCGGTCCCGCGAAGCCCGTCGAAAGCGGGGCCGAAGACGCTTCGCCCGGCTGTTTGCACGCTGGTTTTCCTCCTGGTGGGGTTGACCGCCGGCGCCGCCTACGCCCAGTTCGACTCCTCCACGCAGGTGGACGTCGAAGCGCGCCTCTCGGTCGATGCGGTGCGCCCGGGCGATGTCTTCAAGGTGGCGGTGCGGTTTACCGTCGCGCCGCCGTACAAGATATACGGGCCGGATCAGGAGCCGCCGCTGGTGGCCACCCGCGTTGAAGCCGACCCCCCCGAAGGGCTGCAACTGGTCGGCGACCCGATCTATCCTGGCGTCGAAATCACCGAGGTGGACTACGGCCCCGCCTTTCCCAACCGGGTCGAAGTGTTCCCCGATCCGGTTTCCACGATGGTGCTGCGCCTGGAACGAACGGACGAACCCCTTGAGAACCTCGACGAACTGATCCTGCCGCTACGGATCACCTACCAAGCCTGCACCGATGTCGACTGCCTGGCCCCGGTTCACGGCGCGCCGGTCGAGGTTCGGGTGCCCTTGGCCCCCGCCGGAGCGGAGGTCGCTCCAACCCACGACGACTGGTTCGCCGACGCCGCCGCGGCGCCGGCCCCCGACGACCGGGCGCGTCGGGACACCTTCGAAGGGCTTTGGCAGGCTGGGGCCGGCAGGGCCATCCTGTTCGCCTTCCTCGCCGGACTGGTGGCCAGCCTGACCCCCTGCGTCTACCCGATGATCCCCATCACCGTGGCCTTCTTCGGCGGGCAGGCCGGCACGAACCGGGGCCGCCGCGTGTTCCTGGCCAGCCTCTACGTGTTCGGTATCATCATCACGTTCACCATCCTGGGCATTACCGTGGCGCTGATCGGCAAGGAGTTGGGCGCGCTGATGGGCCACCCGGTGGTGGTGATCGGATTCGCGGGCCTGTTCGTCGCCATGGCCCTGTCGATGTTCGGCCTGTACGAAATCCAGCCGCCGGCCGCGCTGATGCAGAAGGTGGGCGGCGGCGGAGCCAAGCAAGGGCCGATCGGGGCGCTGTCGATGGGCCTGATGCTCGGGTTGGTCGCCGCCCCGTGCGTCGGACCGTTCGTGGCCGGAATCCTCGGCATGGTCGCCTCGCTGGCCGGGCAATCCGAGACGCTCGTGCAGGGAATCGTCATGGGCGCGGCGGGGATGTCGTCGTTCGGCCTGGGCATGGGCGTGCTGTTCTTCGTACTGGCATTCTCCTCGGCCGCCCTGACGGCCCTGCCCAAGGCGGGGCAGTGGATGGAGGACGTCAAACGCATCTTCGGCTGGGTCTTCATCGGCGCCGCGCTGTTCTTCCTCGACATCCTCATCCCGTCGGCGTGGACGGGCGTCCTGTTCGCCGTCTGGGCCGCGGGGCTCGGCGTGTTCATCCTGCGATACACCGCCTTCCGCCACGTGGCCATCCGCGCCGCCGCGGTCGGACTCCTGCTGCTCGGCGCCTATCTGCTCACCTGGACGGGCGTCAACACCGGCACGATTCGCGGATTGCCCGAGGGACCGTTTCCACGCTCGCTGGCGGGCATCCTGTTCCTGCCGGCCGAAACGGTCGACTGGATCTACGATTACGACGAGGGGCTGAGGATTGCGGCCGAAGAGAATCGCCCCGTTCTCGTCGACTTCTGGGCGCCCTGGTGCCGCCCGTGCATCGAGATGGACGCGCGGGTTTTCAGCCGGCCCGACGTGGTCGA